>CAIRAF010000092.1 GCA_903876465.1 uncultured bacterium
AGTTAGTTGGCATTAGCATGAGTCACCAAGAAATTGTGAAGCGATTGCAGATATCTCGATAATTTACAAGGCAATCTATTATGCCGGTAATAATCTAAGCATTGAATGAATCGTTCATAATCTTTCTTTCGTGAATAAGTAGGTAGGTATGCAACTCCACGATTATATATATGATAATATTCACCGTTTACCAAAGGAATAGCTCTTATAGGCATATTTATAATCTACTATCATTTTCCTTAGATGTAAAGCTATTCCAACCCCGAGATGGAATATATTTAAGTTTTCTTCGATTAAACAAAATATTTTCGCGACTATACTCATAATTTCACTGGGTCTGCTGGCAATATTATTACCATTCCGCTTTGCCCCGCACTTATTTAATCTCGTTAGCTTAAAAGCCTACCACTGGTTAATTCTGGCAGTTTTAGTCTCTTTTTGCGCGTTACTTCTTTCAATCCTCGAAGACAAAACCCACCTGAATTCAATCAAAAAATGGCTTAATTAGGAATCGTGTTGCAATAATTCGGTATTTGTAGCGTTAAATCAATGTTTTTGATAAGATTTGGGTAAATGTGACTAATAAACGCCCAATCTGTCAGACCTGTAATACTTATCTTTCTTCTTGGGGTAAAACCTCATCCGGCAAAAAAAGATTCCGGTGTAAAATTTGCAAAAAGACGAGAAGATATCATCTAACAAGACCCGAAATATCTTTTTTTAATTTGTTCAGGCAATATATTCTCTGGGGATTAACCTATGAAATGCTCTCCTCAATATCCGGATATTCCGTACCTCATCTAGTTGAAAAATTTCATGAATATTTGCTGGATAATCCTCCGGAACTTCCAAAGCTTGATCAATCAAATCAAGAAGTAACTTTTCTTTTAATTGATGGCCTCTGGTTTGGCAGATGGTTTGTCCTGATGGTATACAGACAATCAGGAAATCTTGTCATCTTGCATATTGCTGTAGCAGGCCGCGAGGTTACGACTAAGATCAGTCGTGATTTAAAGCTTGTCCGTGAGATGGGCTATAGATTTACAGGTATTGTTTCGGATGGGGGTACGGGGATTGTCGGAGCCGTAGACAGGGTCTTTCCCCATATTCCTCATCAAATATGTCTTGCACATTTGCATAGAGGAATTATTGGTGCGATTGGCAGATATCCAAGAGAAGACAGAATAAAAGAATTAAAAGCACTCGCAGATCATGTCTGGCTTATTGAATCAAAAGAAGCACTCAGATGGTGGAGGGAAAAACTAAACACATGGATTAGCCTGCATAATACCTACTTAAAAGAAAGGCGTTATGATATCGATTACAACTGGTGGTATGTCCATAAGGGAGTAAGAAAAGCCATAGCAACTCTTAAAGAATTACCACATACTAGTTTTAAGTTTCTGGATTATCCACTCATGCCAAAAACAACCAACGAGATTGAAGCTCAATTCGGACACCTTGGTAAAAGATGGCTTGCCCACCGGGGAATGAAAAGAGAACGCTGGAAGGATTTTCTTAAATGGTTTGTCTACTTTTACAATCAAGAAAAATTATCCCAGAGAAAATTAAAAGAGGCCGAAAATGTCAACACGAAATCCTAATTAAGCCCCGCCTCCACTACCACCCGGTGCATCTGCTAAGCCCTCGATTCCGATTTAATCAGAACCAGTCCCAACCTGCCGATTCTCTAACTCTCCAACCCGCCGGCAAGGTCTCCAATATAATACGCCCTGTTAAAGCTAACCCTACGGCAAACAAAACAAACATTGCCAGGTAACGGGAAACCATTACATCGCGCCACACCATGATTGCAC
>CAIRAF010000093.1 GCA_903876465.1 uncultured bacterium
CCACCACGTCGTACGAATGAAAGCTGTTTGCCTTTACTTGCTTTAAGTTCACGCAAAATTTCATCACGCATAGCATCTATGGCTGCGTAGAGATCACTGTCTTCGGCACTGGCATAAAGATCTTTGCCTTTGCCGACTATGTGGATTTCTGCACGGAAGATGTCGCCTTTCTGATGATGTGCGGAAGTTTTTGCTAATTCAAGGTCACAGATAAATGAAGGGTCTCCACCAAGCATTTTACTTAACTTGGATAATCGTTTGTCAGCGTATTCAGAGATAGCAGGAGTAAGTGTCGTACCGGTCGCTTTTATTTTTATATTCATAATTATGAAATATCTTCTAACTGATAATATAAATTCTATATTTCTACATACATTATACCCTATGATAATGTAGCCGAACAAGATTAGTACTTATTACCGTTTGTTTTTGGTGCAGAAACTTCTATCATCTTACTTGGCGAATGGTGACCATTCACTATTCTAACTGGCATATTTGGGTACATTTCACGTATTACCTCCAGAACTCGTCTATTTGCTAGATTTCTTTCTGCTGGCTCGCGGATGTACATTTCAATAAGATCATCCTCTTTCTTGGTGATGACTTCCTTTGGGGCTCCTGTTATAACACGGACTTTAATAAACATATTATGATATTAGTTTTGATTTTGATTTGGTTATATGGTACATTTTCACATGTCCTCGTATGCAATAGCAATGGATGGACTTTGAAGATTTGTGTGTGAACATTAAAAATTCAAAAACATTCCTCGGTAGCTCAGCTGGTAGAGCAGCTCGCTGTTAACGAGTTGGTCGTAGGTTCGAATCCTACCCGAGGAGCTTTCATTTGACACATAATAAAAACCCTCAAGTATCGCTACTTGAGGGTGTGAAAAATCGTAATTATTTGTGAACAAAACGATAAAACATATTAAGGTCTACCGAATTTGTGAATGAAATGCTCGCCACGTAGTCTGTTACGATAGGAGAAACATTATTCGTCGCCATTGGCAACGAGAGATCAGGTGTATACAACAAACGCCAATGAATTGGATCATACAGAAGAGTGTTCCACTGCAGATTGACGATCGTGTTTGTCCCATCAATATTTGCACTGAGGCTAATTCCGTTCGTCGATGGGCCAGGAATAGGGATAAACTGAACCGCATCAAGTTCTGCTATCGGCTGCGGGATTGAGCCTGAGCTAGAAACTACCCAATTCATCTTAGTGAATTGCACCAGGTTAGTTATAACCACCGTTACTTCATTCCAATTTGTTCCAGTCGTAGCAAGTAAATTAGCAATGACTGGCCCGTTTGTAACGCTATAGGTGCAACGAAAGGAATTTCCTGTAGGGTTTAAGAAACGATATTGAAATCGCATAATATAATTCTGAACATCGTAGATTACTACCCCGTTGCTATTCGTATAAGCAAGATCCGTAAATGGTGTTGAACAATCCAAGATGCCGATACCTGTTGGCATTCCTCCCTTATTATACAAATAGGAGGTAGCCATATAGCCGTTGATCGTTGGTGCCAATAAACGCGGAGCAACACCCCATGGCCATTGAATGGGATTAACGAATATGTTACTCGTAGTATCCCAGGCATTGCCGGTAAAATCCCCAATACCATACATTTGATTTTGAGTGACTCCGGCCTCAGTAATCAACTGAGCGATTAAGGATGAACCTGTCTGAGCTTGCTGCATCATCGGACTAAATCTGGCACCCAGGGCCAATTGAGTTGCCGTTGTATTTCCAGAAACCACAACAAGCTTGCTTTTCGTTGCCGGCGCAAGGTCAATGCAGTTGGTGGGATTAATCATCGCCATTTCTTCGTCGATCTCCTCCTGATCGGCAAGCTGTTCTGAAGTCAAAAGCTGACTCCCCTTCATTTCATTGAGTAATGTCAGGCAATCTGCCTGAAATTCCGCATTGGATACTGCAGCCTTTTGAGCGGCGAGCCCAGCCAGTTGCAAAGAAGTTAATTGCTGAGCATATAGCGAAGGGACGAATCCGAGTACGCAGGTTAGAACTAACCGACATATAATTTTTTTCATGTGCTTTCCTTATCGAGAGAGATTTATTGCTTTAACGCTTGCTACGCAGAATGCCAGCAAAATACTCGTTAAATCTCCGGTATACAGACGTTTATACTTTACTAGTATTACAAAAATTATTTACAGCACCCAGCAATAATATGGGTTGACTCACAAGGTGATTTTTAGTTGACCAGAGCAGGATTCGAACTTAATTGACATTTGTCTCGTAAGAGGTAGGCTTTGATTAAACAACTTGAAAACAACACAGGAATAACTATGAACCGTAAAAATTATGAACGGATGGCAGAACTCCTCTTTGAATTGGCCAGTTTGGCAATAAAGGATGGTGACTACGGGGCGGCTGAAAAATATGCTGATTCTGCAAAATCAGCAATCGAAAAAGCTCGGAAACAAACATAAACATTGAAAGAAAAACACTATGGCCTCATCAAAGGTAGTCAGCGAAGATGTTCTTGTTCCTAAAGCGGTCATCGACTTATCCCTATCCTTTCCAGGTGTGGTGATATGTAACTTGCGTCCTAGCCAACGAAAAAATTTGAAACCACGCAGTGACAGAAAACACTATGCTAGCAAATATGGCGACGGATGCATGATTTCGGATGATTTTGAACGCTTTCTTGATTGTCTAGAGCATCCTATCATGGCCGTCATGCTGTACCAGCTTTACGGTCCGGAAATCTGCACAGTAGTGGTTCAGTTGGAACCAGTTATTTATTGGACAGGCGACGGATTGCCGCGTTTGGAATTCGATCAACCAGAAAACTGGAATCATTGCCCAAACATGTGGGGCGGATTCGTGCTCTCCGTTGCCCAGGTGGAGGATATTGGTATTACACCTGTCATAAGTGATCAAAATGCAGAACATTTTATTGAGATCGCAAAATCAAGAGGAATTCAAACCACCTGGATGAAGTGACAAATCACCCACGACGAACATAACCCGACAGCATCAGATAGCTGGCGGGTTTTTTATTTACCAATAACCAGCTATGCGCGTCAAAATCGTGTATAATTAGATCATGCAAAAAATAGCTACACGAACCTTCATATGTTCATCTATTGCCTTTGGTATCATAGGTATACTGCTTATTCTTGATTCACCAGGCCAAGGCCCTCTCGTACAAAATACATCGATAATTAGTTTAATTCTCGGAAAATTACTATTTGTCTGCGTCTTTATAATACTTCCATCATTTGCTTTGAGTGTAGCAAGTAAATACCTGAAAGATAAGTAATAAGTCGGCCTTATATACTTCTAATATGAAAATGCGAACAGAGACAGTTATTGATCCTTCTGCAGAAATACTAGCTTTGCAAGAAAATATGGTCAAAGAAGTGTCTGATTTACTTCCAAGATCTCAAGTTGAAATAATTGGCGCCATGGCTGTGCCAATGGCCGGAAGACCAGAATTAGATATATTAGTATTAAGTGAGGATATTACTGCTGATTCAGAAATTCTTACTCAAAACGGATACAACCAAGGCCCAGTAGTCAATGAAACATCATTTTTGAAAAAGATGAGTGATAATGTAGAAGTCGCTATACAGATAATGTCTGCTGACAATAAAATGGTAGACATTCACAGAAATCTCATCGAGATATTACGTGATGATGAAGAGTTACGTAAGAAATATGAAGAATTTAAACACACCCTATCAGGATTAAGTAAAGAAGAATACAAAAAGCGAAAAAGTGAATGGTTGGAAACAAATATTTTACCCTTAGCTAAATAACTACATGAAGAAGAAATTGAATGGAGTTACCCTTCTCGGAATAGACTGCGTTGATATAGATAGATTAATACTTGCGGCAGAAATATGCCTTAAAGACTTTGAATTTGAGGAGGTTAAATTGCTTACCTCTTTACAATCTAATAATCAAAACATAGTTTCCATCGATCACATTCCTACAGTAGAAGAATATTCAAAATTTATTATTGATAAATTAGATGAATATGTTGATACTCCTCATGTTCTTATCATTCAATATGATAGCTTCATCTTAAACCCTGATGCTTGGTCAGATGAATTCTTGAAATATGACTATATTGGTTCAACTTTTCTCGTTCGCGATGTATCAATAAATCGATTTGGTTTTCCAAAAGAACTACTCGGCCAAAGAGTTGTTGGAAATGGTGGTTTTAGCATGAGAAGTAAGAAAATTATTTCACTTTGCGCAAAACTATCCAAAGAGAATTTCTTCATTAACTACCACCCTGAAGATGTAGTCATTAGTATTCATAATAGAAAAGCCTTTGAAGAAAGAGGTATTAAATTTGCCCCCGTCTCGATTGCTCAAAAATTCAGCTTTGAGTCCCAAGATAATAGCGACTATTCATGGAATGGCCAATTTGGTTTTCATGGTCTGCGTTGGACAGACATCTCGAAGTGGACCAAAGCACATCCTGAATATAATATTGATAATTCATTACGATCACCTGATAAAAGACATAAATATGTTTGACAGAAATACCAATTAAGACTACTTTGATATCAAGTAGCGGTTATTTGATTCTACAAACATCAACCAATATTGAATTATGATAAAGAAAATTGTGGTCGGTGACATCGCTTCACCAGAAAACAAAAGTGACATCATCATTGGGATGAATTCCGAACTCGGAGAAGTCTCCGCTTTGGGCAGAAAAGTACTGAAATCTGACTTGCCCCCACCCAGCCTAATTGACCTAGGAACGGTGCTGACTTTCAAATTTGATAAGTCCCGATATATTCATATGTTGATTTGTCATCACCTAGGCAGTGGTGGTTGGCGTTTCGCTGACCAATACGTTCGCGTCGGCATGGACCACTTATGGACCACGCGCATTACCAATGACTACAGCATTGTGCACATTGGAACCGGCCCGATAGGCAAACGGGATGGCGCCAATGCAAGTAGCATTCTTGCGGCAATCGCAAGCAGTTACCTATTTGTGGATTTGTTCATTCGCGATGGTGCAGAAAAATTGGTTCAGCAACCAATTGTCAGACCACTCAAAAAGCTCGAATTCGTTTCTGGATTCAGCCCTAAAAGTGGCGTGCTTGTCACGGCCTAACAATCCAAACTAAATTCACAGTGGCTTATGTAAAACATGAGCCGCTTTTTATTTTGCTCTATCTGCCTCAGCCTTTGCTGCATCCGCTTTCATCTTCGCTTCTTCTGCTATTTTCTTATCACTATCCGCACGAGCCTGTTTTGCTATAGCTTCAGTTTTATCTGCACTATCTTCAGCTTTTTGTATGTTGTTATTCATTTTTTTATTGAAATTATGATTATTAATATAGTGACTAATTAGTGACTACAAAACTAAGCCGTCAGTTAATACTACTGATTACATAAAAGGAAAACCGATCTTTTTTATAAATCGGCTTTTTTGTAAAAATGCTTCAAGCGAATACTATATGCTTACACAGGTTTTCCATATACGTCTTTCTGCTGCCTTACTCCTGAAAGCCTCATTTGAACGTAGACTCTCACCTTCTGTTGGTGCACACGTAGTCTTTTCGACAAGCTGAACACGCAATGATTTTATTGAAACTTTTTTATTTTGAACTTTTTTTATCATATTTTTGCTTTCTTTGATCCAATGTCACTGACGCCCGACTCGATGTTGCCTTACAGTTTGAAGGGCTTCCACTACATGCACACAGTCTTAATTATAGTTATAATCAATACGTGAAGATTTTTACATACATAATCATCATTATCGCGAGTATCGGCGCTGGTATCTTTACTTATTACCACATAACTCCACCGGCACCGTGCAGTGAGCCTATCTACTATACTATTGGCAACGTAGATCAGCGTTTTGACATGAGCAAAGATAAATTTGCTACAGATATTGCTCAAGCTGTGAGTGTTTGGAATAGTGCTCTTAATAAACCAATCCTGACTTCTGATACTGATTCATCACACTTATCAAGTGATCTCAGAATCAATCTCATCTATGACACTCGTCAACAAGTTACAGGACAATTGAAGAATATAAGTTCAACAGTGGATGATCAGAAAACTGCTTACACTGCTCTCAAAGCACAGTACGATACCCTATCAAAACAATACACGACAAATAAATCGGTTCTGGACGCAAAGATAAACACTTACAGCCAGGCCTTGGCGAAATATAATGCAGAAGTAGATATGTGGAACAGCAAAGGGGGTGCCCCAAGAGATCAATACACTACTCTGCAAAATGAAAAGCAGAGTTTAGATTCTCAATTGGCATCACTAAAATCTGACCAACAAACTTTTACACAATTATATGAAAATTTAAAAACCATGAGTGATCAATTGAATAGTTCAGTCTATTCGATCAATCATACAATTATGACTTACAATACGATCGGGACCGGAATCGGTGAACAGTTCAATGAAGGAGAATATATTGAGGATAGTACAGGACATTACATAAATATTTATCAATATAATAATGAGGATCAACTTATACGTGTTCTCGAACATGAATTCGGTCACGCTATTGGTCTTGATCACGTCAATGATCCAAAAGCTGTCATGTATTATTTGAATAAAGGGACCAATGAAAAACTAACCGCTAGCGACATTGCTGAATTGAACACTGTTTGTAGTAAAAAATAATTAAAATAGAAATTTATTTGTAATACTTTACATATACTGACGGCCTAAGTATATGAAAGTAAGAACCATTCCAACTTTAGAAAGTATCCCCCTTGTCTGGATGACTATTGGTTTTCTTGTAGTCTGTTCTCTTATTTTGCTTGCGGTTATAGCTATTGCCCGTCCATTTATAACTAAGTCAAATATTGGTGCACCTGTCGTACAAGCTCAGGCGACACTTTCCACTTATTCTGGGTCATATTCATCTGATTCTACTGGTCTTTACCCACCAGCACCTCTAATTTCTTCTACTATGTAATATCATGGACCTTTCTACGTCTCCGTCTCAACGCAATGTCCAAAAAAATCCTTATAATTGAAGATGAAAAAACTCTGGCACGAGCACTGGAGCTAACTCTTACCCATGCGGGCTTTACGACAAAGCTCGCATTTAATGGTATTGACGGCATAAAACTACTCGATGAAGAACCTTATGACCTCATCCTTCTCGATCTCATTATGCCGAAAATGGAACCGTAAAGCGCGCTACCCTGCCATCCGCTTGATCGACTTCGACATTTAGATCGCCTTGAAAACTGGTGGCATTCAAATCATCAATCACAAACGCGCCAGGCGCTACCGTGGTTTGATAAAGAATGTGGCCAGCTTGGCGAATGGTAATTCGCGCATGAGTCAACGCAACGCCGCGCACGACCGGTGCGTAACCAAGTTGGGAATTCGGTAATATCCGCTCGTCCGTGCCGAGCGAAACCCCGCGAAACCCAATGCTGCTGAATAAATTACTGTTGGTGTAATTATCCCCAAGCGTTAGTTCGCTATTTATATCCGGCAAAGCGCGCTGGGCGTAGGAG
>CAIRAF010000094.1 GCA_903876465.1 uncultured bacterium
CCGAAGTTTCGCATTCTCTCAAGTGGGTAATCGCGTTGCATGGTTTTGTTGTGTAATTTTCGAGCCGTTTATAATAAATGTGGCTCAAAAACTGATTCTTGCTAGTGATAAATTAAAAAAGCGTAGAGCCTTTAGTAAGGGATAATGTACAGGAAAAGGCCGAAATAATCAAATACATAGTCAGTAATACCTATATTATGCTGGTGCTGTAACTAAACATAAAATATTCCGTCTATTTATATGCAGTAACAAAGAAATCATATGCAAACACTCATCCACGCAGACATATTTTTCTTTATTAGCTCGATTGCGACCGTAATCATAAGTATTGGTCTGATAATAGCTCTCATCTTCGTAATCTTAATTCTGAATAATCTGCGACAGCTTTCTGAAACAGTAAAAAATGAAGCTGACCATTTAGCTGAAGATATGGATGATCTGAGGGAAAAAGCTCATAGCTTTAGTTGGATTATAGCTTTCCAACTATTTAGAAAGTTTTTTATCAAATTTATTAAAAGAAGTAAGTAATAAAGTTAGTTTACACAAATAAAACTATGAATAAAATACCTGAACATAAACACTCGCACGGTCTTGGTGTTGGAGTTGGAATCGCCGCTTTAGCAGCTACGGTCGCTGGAGCATATTATCTCTATGGTTCAGACAAATCCGCACACCACCGCAAGCAGGTCAAAAGTTGGATGCTCAAAATGAAAGCTGATGTCATGGACGAAGTTGAAAATATTAAAGACTTGAGCCAAGAAACTTATGACAAAACAGTAGATAATGTTAGTAAGAAATATGCGCAAATAAAAACTGTCGACACTGACGAACTTAAAGCACTTACTGAAAGAATGAAATCACACTGGAAAGAAATACAAGCTGATATCAGTGACACTGTTGGTCCAGAGGTTAAGAAAGTAATGAAATAATTAGATAATCACGCACGAAAAATGCCCCACTTGGGGCATTTTTGTTTGATTAAAATTTAAATGTGAAAATCTATTACCAAGCAAAGTGAGCGAAAGCCTTGTTAGCTTCAGCCATCTTGTGGACGTTCTCACGCTTCTTAACTGCTTCACCTTCATTCTTTGAGGCAGCAATGATCTCATCAGCGAGTTTGAGAGCCATAGGCTTTCCCTTCTTGCCACGAGCCGCTTCAACAATCCACTTCATTGAAAGTGAATTCTTGCGCTCTGGACGAACTTCACGAGGAACCTGATAGTTAGCACCACCAACACGACGTGAACGAACTTCCATAGCTGGAGTAGTGTTCTTGAGAGCCAATTCGAAAACTTCGATTGGATTCTCAACTTTTGCTTGCTCCTTGATAGCAGCCATACAATCATAGACGATTGTGCGTGCTGTATTTTTCTTACCTTCTTGCATGACGTAGTTGATGAACTTTGAAACTTTAAGGGAATCAAATTGTGCATCTGGTCGGAGGTCACGCTTTATATTTCTTTTTCTTCGCATAGTAGTATATTAGTTTAAATATTAAGCTTTTACGGCCTTAGGTCTCTTATTGCCATATTGACTGCGACCTTTACGACGCTTCTCTACGCCTGCTGCATCCAAAACACCACGGACAACTGAATAACGGAGACCGACGTCTTTGACGCGACCACCACGAAGAAGAACAACTGAGTGTTCCTGTAGGTTGTGACCTTCTCCTGGAACGTATGCGGTAACTTCAATACCATTTGAAAGACGAACACGAGCAATCTTACGGATAGCTGAGTTAGGTTTCTTTGGTGTCTTTGTAGTAACTTTGACACATACACCACGCTTGAATGGTGCTGGATAAAATGAAGGGCGGTTCTCAATACTGTTGAAAGTACGAGTTAGCGCACCTGACTTTGACTTTCTCTTGAAACTGACACGACCTCGCTTTGTGAGCTGATTAATTGTAGGCATTAATTGCTTTATTAAATTGTGGCAAACTGAATTCTTCACCGTTTCGAGCTTGAGTGGTCTTTTGACAAGACCCGCTCTCACGATTACTCATTTTGCCTTGATAATGTACCGATCTTTAAGGTTTTGAAGCCGAAAAGACAGTGGGGATACATTATCACACGTTTTTAAATGAGACAAGCGCTACACCCCTACCCCCGTCAAAATTTGAAATATCCATGGAATAACCGGTGAAATAAACTGCCAGAGGAAAAAGACAACGATAAGCGCGAGTATAGGTCCGTAAGATTCTAGAACATGGCGAACTCTACTATATTGATTTGGCAATACTGAAAAAAGAAGTTTTGATCCATCGAGTGGTGGTATTGGCACAAGATTGAAGACTGCCAAAACGATATTAATAATAACTATATATGAAGTAACCTGAACGAAAGAAATAATTGTGGATGATTCTATATCGAAATTTCCTATTACATATCTAATAATAAGACCGAAAATAATGGCAATAACCAAATTAGACAATGGACCAACCAAAGCAATGAGAAACTCTCCCCTTCTTTTATCCTTCAGATTGTAGGGATTGTAAGGAACGGGTTTTGCCCAACCAAAAGTGAAACCAGCGATTGATGTAATAATAGGTACAATAATAGAACCTATTGGATCAATATGCTTTAAAGGATTTAGTGTGAGTCTACCCCGCAAACGTGCAGTAGGATCACCAAGTCTATCAGCCATAAGTCCATGAGAAACCTCATGTATGATAACTGAAAAAATGAGAATGACTATAAAAAGAATGGTTAACATATAGAAGCCCATTGTATCAGTACTTGCCATTTATAGGAATAATGCTATGATGTCCGGACATAACTTTTTACGAAATTATATGGCCAGAATCTGTCAAATAACTAAAGTAGGATCAGTCGTCGGAGGACGATACTCAAACCGCACTCGTGCGACTCAGTTCAATCCTTGTGGCAACATCCGTCGTTACCCAAATCTTCAGAAAAAGAAGATCTATGTTCCTGAACTCAAAAAGACTTTCCCTCTCGTCGTTTCAGCTCGAGGACTCCGCACTATCCAGAAGAAAGGACCTTTCAAGGCTCTTCGCGACGCTGGCATCATCAAATAATTTTATTCAATCTTTACGGATTTCCCGTCTGAAAGCACCTCTATGGTGCTTTTTTGTTTGAGGTTGAACCTATTTGAATCAAGAATCATATAAAGTGGGTCTGTCTTAATACCTTTAGTATTAAAAGTGCTCTTTAATATGTTTTGGGAATATATTACGAATTCTGGTTTTGTTGCATTGATTAAATTTGATGACAAATAGGCTGAGGATACGCCGTGTGGAATAATTAAAACATCTGACGCCAACTCAACATCGCTCGATACTCCATTATTTGTCTGCCTTAGAGTGCTCGTCGAATTGGCAATAAATTTCTGCACTTTTAAACTCGCACCACCTATTAAAAGAAAATGTGTATCGCCATATTCTATTCTCATAATTAATTCGGGCGAACTCGCTCTTGAATATTTGAATTCACTTGTTGTTGAAACCGGAAAAAGTATCTCTGCTTTCAATTGATTATTTAACCCTAAACTCTCAGTCTCATTTTTATTCAAAATTAATTCATCCCCTCTTTCAACTTCTTTAACTGGTATTTTAAATCGATTAACCGTCTCATCGAATGTTTCAAATATAAGATCCGTCGAACTTCCCAGATTCAATTGTCTAGAAGTAATTTTAGGAATTAATATAGTCCCGACTTTATATCGGCTAATAACATCAATATCAATAACATCATGCCAAGTTCACTCGGACTTAATGAAACATTATAAAGTTGTGCAAGAAATATTGCGGCCATGGATAGATAAATGGAAGTTCCATCCAGGTTAAAGTCTTGCCTTGGCAGGTTCTCATGTAAATATACCCATGACCAATGTCCGGGGTAAATATATCCCTTGCCACCATATAAATTAGTAATATCATTAACATGGTCATAAAAACTAAAGTGAACATTCTTTGCACCCGCTGCCATTAAACGATTATATACAGGTAAAACAG
>CAIRAF010000095.1 GCA_903876465.1 uncultured bacterium
GCAATGGATGCTTCGGGGTCTCAAATTGGTAACTTATCAGCTAAATATAAAATACCTCGTTCTGCTGAACTCGGCGACGGCTTAAAAGGGGTTATGTGTACGCTGAAGAAGCAGGTGCTAACCTTCGAATTGTCTACAACAATGCTGGTAAAAATGTCATACAGCAGTCTATAGCAAATAGTCTCAGAGAAAGTTTTCTCAAATTTCCTGGCATAAGTAATCTTGGAGATTGGACAACCACTCTAATTGCAGGTTCAATCGGATGGACTTCTGAGCAATCAGTTAAGCCTAGCAACCGGATTCCGAAGGCATCTTTAATATTATGGTGGCAGGAAATGAGGGATAATAAAATTATTCTTTACGGCGTACGTCCAAATTACTCTTACGCCGGCTTCAATGTAGGCCATCTAGATGACGGCCCCCTAGCCACTGAGCACGTTAGTTTACGCTATGACCCTTTTAAGGTCCGTTCAAGCTTGGAAGAACAGCTTGCAATCTTCTTACCATGTTCGACTATTCTCATGTTGGGAGGATCTTACGGTGTCTTTGACATAAACAATAGAGACCATCAACTTGATTACTTTGCGTCTATATCTCATCCACTGGGTAATAAATGGAATGAGAACATGTTTTCAATTGCTGTAACAACAAATCAGCACGGATGGCTCGCTGACTTTCAAATCACCAAAACATTTTAGCTTAAAGTCAGTTTTCAGTTAAAACTCAAGCGGCTCCCCTTCTGGAGAGCCGCTTTTAATTTAGCGAAATTATGTCGGCGCAACGTCCTTTAAGCGCCGACGCATCCTTACAACTTCGTTATATCCCTTGGATATAGAGCATCAAGCGTCCAATCAATTACTATGCGTAGACGTTTTTTCCATGAAATAAATTTAAAGAGATAAATCGTACGCCAGATCCACCATGTAAGTTTGCCAGCTATTTTCATTGAAAAAATTTCACCGATAGCGAACCACTGGCCAATAGAAACCATTGAACCTTTTGAATGGTAAGTGAATGATTTCAATTTTTTACCATTAATTGAAGATTTGATATTTTTTGCTACGGCACGAGCTTGACCAACCGCCACTTGAGCAAGCATTGGTAATGTCATTGGTTTATCTGACGTTTTGGTTGAATCTATATATCCAGCAACATCACCCAAAGCAAAAATATGCTCATCACCTTGTAAGCGGAAGAATTCATCTACAACGAGTCGTCCACCAACAAGTGCAGGTGAATTACCCTCTGATTCTGTTCCTTCAAATGGTGGAATAGTGGGCTTTACACCAGCAGCCCAGATGACCGTTGAACTTGATATAGTTGTATTATTTGAAAGCTCTATACCTCGTGGACTAACCGAAGTAACCGCTGAACCAACGTGAATAGTAATTCCGGCCTCAACAAGACGGTCTGAAGCAGACTTTCGAAGTGATGGACTAAACTGCTGAAGGAGTTCTGCACCAGCATGAATAAGTGTGAGGGTTGGTTCTTCTGGACCACAACTTCCCGCTTCATCTGGTCGACACTTTGTATTGTAATAATAACGCTTAACCATTCCCTTTATTAACTCTGCCAATTCAGAAATAATTTCAACTCCAGTTGGACCACCACCAACAACAACAAAAGAAAGTAACTGAGCTCGAACAAGTGGATCACTGCACATAACCGCTTCTTCAAAGGAATCAATCACGCGTCGACGAATGAAAGCGGCATCAGCAAGTGTCTTCAATGGATAGGTGTGAATATCTGCACCAGGAATATTGTAATAGTTAGTCGTGGCACCAGTAGCAATCACCAGAAAATCATATTCAATCTCATGTTTAACACGATGGTGAATAGTATCGCCATTGACATCACCAAGAACAGTTATTTTTTTATCTTTCTTATTTATTGACTCGATAGTGCCCTGAACTATTCTCACATTAGTACCAGCAAATATTTCACGTAATGGCTCTGCAACTGAATTTGGCGATAGTGCACCTGTAGCTACTTCATGTAAAAGTGGTGTAAATAAAAAATAGTTAGTTTCATTTACAATCGTGACATCAATCTCATCTTTTTTTACAAGTGCTTTCAGTTCACGTGCTACATACATACCACCAAAACCGGCACCAAGAATTAGAATATGGGGTTTAATCATGACTTTAGTATACCAATTACGAGTTAATATTGATATTTGGTGCTATCCGATTAGGTTAATTGCCACGTACAAGACGCCAGCGCCAAGTACTGTCATCATAGTAGTCATCAGTTTTGGGTGTGCATGATGACTTTCTGGTATAAGATCGCTTGCACCTATATATAAGAAAAATCCAGCAAAAAGAGCAATTATGATTGCCAAGCCTTGTGCGCTAACAGTAAAGAAAAATGTTGAAACAACACCGAGAACTGGCGCAATTGCGTCAGTAATTAGCCAACGAAAAGCTTTTGGACGGCCACCATTATTTTTCAAGATCATATTAACTGTATTGATACCATCAGAAAAATCATGAGTTAGAACAGCGATTGTTACAATGATACCAACCGCAGATGAAACCTGAAACGCTAGTCCGATAGCCAAACCGTCCAAAAAACTATGAACTGAAAGGCTACTAGCACCGAGAATTCCACGCTTACTTTCTACTTCATGTTCATGAGATCCATGGTCATCTATATCATCATGAGCATGTGCATGGAGAAACACCACACGATCCAAAACTAGATAAACCAAAAAACCAATTGCTGTAATTGTGATGAGTGTACTATTTGAATAAAATCCTTTACCAAGATCCAGAGATTCTGGAAGCAAATCAAAAAATGCTACAGCTATGACAGCCCCAGCTGAAAAACCAAGTATGAGGTGAAGTTTGTCTTTGAGACGTAGAGCGAAAAGACCCCCTAAGAGAGTGGCGATAAATGCGCAGATTGCAATGAAAATTATCATGATATATTTTAACTAATAAATTTAATTACCAGAATGATGTCTAAATGGATGTAAATGCGCAGCAATGCCGATGGCAGTGGCTATGATGACCAGATTCTTGATGATGTATTGCCCTTCGAGAGTAGGAACCATGAAAGCTTGCCATGTTTCGCTTGGTAAAAGCAAGAGTGGCATGAAAGTAGTGATCATGTGAATAAATAACAGTGGTATGACAATTCTTTCATATCCTTTAAAAATAAATAGAATACCTATTAAACATTCAAATAGCCCGAATAAAATAATAAAAGTCGAAAAAGGCATAAACGATATGGTGTGTTCAAATAGCGCCTGAACAAGAGGAGTAGCAGGGCTTAATCCAAAAACTTTCAAAATGCCAAACCAAAAGAATACAACAAATAAACCAAAACGTGCTACAGGCATTGAAATCTTACGAAAGAAATGAATTATTTTTAGATCAAATGAATACATAAAATTATGTAATTTATTTTAATAATTACTCATATCTCAAAGCTTCTATCGGACTCTTCTTTGAAGCTTTGCTTGCTGGATAGCCACCAAATACAAGACCGATAATAGCTGAGACTGAAATACCCATAGCTGCTCCTGACCATGGGAAGACGAAATTCCAATTCAGACCCAAGAAATGCGACAAAGCAAAGGCTGTGATAAAGGCAAGTGATGACCCGAGTATTATTCCGACTACTCCGCCAATAGAAGTTAAGAGCACAGCTTCGAGAAGAAACTGCGAAAGAATATCACGGTCCTTTGCGCCAAGTGCCTTACGCAATCCAATTTCACGCGTACGTTCAGTGACTGAGACAAGCATGATGTTCATGATACCAACACCACCTACGAATAAAGCAATGGAAGCAACAGCAACAAGAAACCACGTTAGCGCTGAAGTTATAGTACCTAGACGATTAGCGAGATCTTGTTGAGTTTGGACAGTAAAATCGTCCTTTGTTGGATCAGTAATATTGTGTGACTCACGCAATGTAAGTTTAATATCATCAGCAGTGACAGCTACAGCAGCATCATTCACGGCCTGCATAATGATACGATTGAAATATTTCTGACCCGTAACATATGTCTGTACGGTGGTATATGGCATGATGACATCAGCATCAAAATTAAATAGCGAACCACCTCCTGATTTTGGCAAAACACCCACGATACGGAAATTGCGCCCTTTAATTTTAATATTTTGTCCCAGTGGATCTTGGGTATCAAAAAGGTGTGTTGCTACATCAGCCCCAATGACCGCATTGCTAGACATAGAAGCAACATCACTTGAATCAAAGAATTGTCCCTCAACTGGTACAAGATCAAAAATATCTGCCATGTGTTCTGTTGCACCGAATATTGTCACCTGATAATCATTCGAGCCGTACGATGCGCCACTTGCTCCAAAAACTGTTGGCATAATTAAAGAAAGATTTGGTACATTCGCCTTATTTTCAAGTGCCGTCAAATCTTTATCTTTGAGACTATCGCTATACAATGCACTTACATCAGATGGACTGGTTGCTTCACGACCAGGAATGACGGCTATAGTATTTGTACCCAAACCTTGCACTTCACCCAAAATGAGATTTTGTGCACCAGCACCAAGAGAGACCACCAGCATAATAGCGGTAATACCGATAACAATACCGAGAATAGTAAGGAATGACCTTGAACGATTGGTCGATAGTCCCGTCAGCGATGTCTTGAATAAATGGCTTAGTGTCATATTGTTATGAGTGTTATATTACTTCACATATTCATCATCAGCACTCAATCGATTTTTAACCTTCGTGTCACTTTCAATTGTTCCATCAATAAGTCTAATGATGCGTTCAGCGTGATCAGCAGTCGAAGTCTCGTGAGTAATCAGAATTACTGTCTTCCCTTCTTTTATATTTAACTGCTGGAGAATCGACATTATATTTTTTCCAGATTTGGAATCGAGGTTACCAGTTGGTTCATCAGCAAATATGACTTCTGGATCAGTTACCAAAGCTCTTGCTATCGCTACACGCTGACGTTCTCCACCAGAAAGTTCTGACTGGTCATGATTCATACGATGACCAAGACCGACCGACTCAATAGCTTTTGTTGCAAGCGCATTCCACGTATGTTCTGGGACATCTGAATAAACCAATGGTAATTTCACATTTTCTAATACACTTGTTCGTGCAAGTAAATTGAATGATTGAAAAACGAAACCAAGCTTCTGATTGCGCAAGTTAGCCAATTCATTTCCAGAAAAATTAACGATATTTTTACCATCAAAATGATATGAACCAGAAGTTGGAGTATCAAGCAGTCCTAGAAGATGTAAAAGCGTCGACTTACCAGAACCAGATGGACCCATTATGGCCAAAAATTCTCCTTTCCTAACTTCAAAAGAAACACCAGCGAGTGCCACAGTTGCCTCAAGTCCATCATGATAGGACTTCTTGAGGTTTTTGACTTCGATGATATTGGTTGATGAAGTAGGCATATTATTATTTTAAGATAGGCAGAAACTGCTTTATGCCTTCAGCATACAAAGTATATGCTCTTACAAATGAATCATCGACATGAGCATACAATATTCCTTCACCTGATTTTGTCTCAATAAACTGACTAGCAAAAGTTATAGTCACAGCTTCAGTGTCTCGAATAAGAGGTTGTGGAGAAACCCAGTCTATTTTTCCATTCTCGTAATCATATATAAATAAACCAACAGAAAACATACCGTATTTTATATGAGTACCAACACGCCCGTTCGCTTCCCTCCCATTAATAATGCCAACCAATTTATTTGGACCAATATCTATAAATGAACGTGGTAACAATGGTCCTGGTGAAGCGTGTCCACCAATCCAAGAAATACTATGCTCCTTTGGATGAAAAACTGTTTCGCCAAATTTCCATGGTCCATTCAGATCTTCCGCAATTGCCACACGCACAGTTGAGTATGTAAAATCTGTTTCCTTTTTACTTGATTCAACTAAATTATAACGAAAACCTTTACTGTTAACCGGCGCAACTGAAAGTTCTTTTGCACCTTCAAATGTTTTTGGTTTTGCCAATAGGACGGGTGCCGTCATCTCTAATGACTCCAGGCTCTTCCCAACAGCGTGTCCAAGATGAATCAATGCGTGTTTTCTTGAACGATCCAAAAATGGCATCGTAAAATACAAATGTAAAAGCTTCTCGTCTTCATCATAAAAAAGATCCGGATCTTCAAGACCGATAAAATCAAGACTCATTCCATTCCAAGAATTCAACTTATTTGTAACTTTATCTTCATTTTTAATAATTAAACGACTATTCATTCTTATATGATCAAATGATGTACCAACTGATACCCTATACAATTCACTTCTATCTATATAACCGCTAATTTCTACATTTCCTTCTCTACTAGTAATACACCTGATAACACCTTCTTTAAAAGAAGTGCTCGAATCAAGCGCAATAGCCATGACATATTTAAATTTATCACTAGTTTCTATAACCTTTCCTTGATGTTGGATATAAGCATTTTTCTGCATGTATTTTTTATCTTTTGCCCTATCCTTTTATTGTCCTGTTACATACGTAACAACCTTATCACCGACATTTAGTCCACCAACTATTTCGATCGTGCCGTCAGAACCTTTAAGTCCAGTCGTAACTGGTACAGATGAGTAACTCTTACCATCTGCAGAAACTATTCGTGCAGTCGTAGAAGTAGAGGTTATAGTAAGTGCTCGATATGGAACCTCTAGGACATCTGATGCTTGGTGAGTCAATATCTCTAGATTAGATGTCATACCAGAGCGAATACGAGTATCAGGTGTGATGAATTGCAGAGTGACCTTATAAGTTGGTACACCTTGGAGGACAGTCTCGGCCGGATCAATCATGACGACTTGGGCTGGAAAATCGACAAAAGAACCATAAGCGTCGAGTGTACTAGAAGCAATGTTTCCTATCGCCACCTTTGCTATGTCAGCTTCAGGAATATATGCCTCAATTTTGAAACCACTGTCACTTTGAACTGCAAAACCAGATTGACCACCAGCAACAAATTCACCAACATTTGGATCTGCTTGAGTTACTACACCATCGATAGGAGAAGTGATACTGTCATCGTTGACTGATGCTTGTGCCTGATTTACCTTCGCCTGTTGTGATGCGATAGAATCAGAAGAATTACCTGAGAGTCTCAAATCATAGTTTGATTGGGCTGAAGATAGAGCTGTTTGTGCAGAAGTTATAGTATCAATAGCACTATTAACTGCCGTAAGTCCGGCATTCATTGCCGTAGTATCAGCATCTATAACTGATTGAGGAAGACCTGAATTTCCAGGACTTATCTTTCCAACTATGACAGACAAATCATTCATGAAAGATTTGATGGTGTTCAAATATCCATTGGCTGTAGGAAAATAAGCACTTACAGAATCAGGTTGCAGTCCATCCAATCCAGCAATCCAAGCATTCAATGTATCTGAAATGGAAGCGCGTTCAGTACTTATATTATTTTGTATAATTGACGAGTCAGTTCTAATGTTAAGCGTCGGATTAATACTTTGCGGACTATTGAAGAAATTGTCAGTGTAATTAACCAAAGCACCTTGAGCTTTAACAAATCCATCATGAACAGCATTTAAAGCATTCTGTTTTGCAGTATCAAGTGCAGTTTTTTGAACAGCCAATTCCTCTGGAGTAAGTTTTCGAGACATATCAGAGAGTGTGGCCTGTGCAGAAGCCAGTATTGCACGATCACTCGCATCATCAAGAGAAGCTATTAGATCCCCTTTCTTTACATGATCTCCAACTTTGACAGGAATACGTGTAATAACACCACTTTTCTTGAAAGCCAAATTTGCTTTTCCAATAGGAGAAACTGTTCCTGTTACAGAGACTTGTTCTTTGACGGTGCCAATAGAAGCTTTCGTATACTCAAATGTTGGTGCAGTAGTCTGGTGCGTAAGATAATAAACAACAATTATCAAGATAATGACGATTCCTGAGATGACATACTTATTTTTAAAATAGCGAAAGAATGAGCGTTTTTTCATATAGGCATAATTATAACATAATGAAGCCGTTCAAGACGACTTATTATTTCTTAATATTTCCTAATGACTCCCCTTACAACTGCAGCAATATTTAGACTGACTTCAGGATAAATAGGCTTATATTTTTTATTTGCAGGTTCAAGAAAGACTTTTCCTGATTTTTTACGTAAATATTTCATTGTCCAACCGCCGTCTACATCAGCTATAACAATATCGCCATCTTTAGCTTCACGAGTTGCTCCGGGACCACCAATACGTTCGGCTATAACCAGATCACCTTCATTGATGCCTGCATCAATCATAGAATCGCCCTTTACCTCTAGCATGTATGTTTTATCCTTATTCTTATCACCGATCAAGTACTGATCGATATTCATAGTATCCAGCACATGCTCCTCAGCCATTGTTGGAAAACCAGCCTCGACAAGACCGAGAAGTGGCACTTCGCCAATAAGCTGATTTGGTATGAGTCGTCCACGTGAATCTTTATCTAGTACTTCGTCAGCTACAAGTTTATTAATCAGTTTATAAACTGCATTTTTTGACTTGAAGCCGACCAGAGACATGATCTCTTGGTACGCCGGCATGCGCTTGTTGTCCTGATAGAAGCCGAGTATTTTATTCTTGTAATTTTCGTACATAGGTTAAGTATAGTTGGAAGCGGTGTAAATTACGAATGATAAGAGTATTAGAACATGAACATATGTGCAAAGTTCAATGTACTGAATATTGAACGCTTTGGTTGTAGACGCGCTAATTGTGCCGTAAGAAACTTATGGCGACGAGCCTCGTCACGATATGAAACTCCCCTAATAATAGCGAGATCAATGATACGGTTAAGCTTACTGATCTCACGGCGCAATTCTCGAACAATTTGGTGTTTACTCATATATTTATAAATAAATGATTAATTTGATAAAATGCGACTTTTGATTTTATGTGTTGGGTAGGCACTTGCCTGCATGAATATAGTATAGGTGAACATTCGTTCACCTGCAAGTACACACCTGTGGATAAGTGCTATTTGGGACAAAAAGTTATTTTACTTTTAATATTAGGGGTCTAATGTATTTGACAACCTCAATAAATTGTATTAGTTTAATTTTAGAAACAATTTAACTAAAGGAACCTTATGTTCGCTCTAGACGCTACTCTACTTAAATTCTTTGAAAAAATTGCTCATAAATTCCAACATATCACTGGAAAAGATAACTATTGGCTTGGCTGGGCAATGTTTTGGCTCGGTACAATATCTGCTATATACGAATGCTTTGTTGAGGCTTGGGGGAAGCCGACTTTTACATTGGTATTCAACTTATCAATCACAATAATCCTGCAGATGGTATCGCAGGCTATATTGATATATTTATTGACAAAAAATAAATCAAACGTGGTGTCAACAACCAGAATACGCAATCCACTTGAAGTAAGTTTTACAGGGAGGCTCTTGCGATTTATGGCAATGCTATTGTTCTTAAACTCGTTACTCCTGATTCTGTAGCC
>CAIRAF010000096.1 GCA_903876465.1 uncultured bacterium
CCGATCTCTATCAAAATAACAGTAAAAAGCCTGTCTTTAGTCTGGCTTACTGCTTTCAAAAGATCAATTGACTGCCCTTTTTCACGCCTATCCAAAAACCATATAAAAACACACTGTATAAGACTTCCCGCAATTATAGAAATCAAAGTAAAAACCCAATAACTTATATTATTCCAGTAAAATACATTATCATGCACGATATATACAATAGGAAATGCTATTATTCCATAAATAAATCCAATAATAAGAGCCTCACGAAAATACTTTTTATAAAGATTTATAACTAAAGGAATTGCATCAAAAGGATCCAACGTTTGTTTTTTACCAATATTCTCAGCCATATCATTATAGTAATGTTTCTGGCAAATACTGTCAATCTATTAAAGGTCAATCTATTAAATACTCGCTTAGTGCCACAAAAAAACCGCCCTAATTAGCGGTTTATTAACATACAAAAAACCCTGTCCTGAGCCTGTCGAAGGATTAAAAAGAGAAATCTCCTGGTGATGACCCATTTTCCCAAGACACCTATCGTTCTTAGTATCGTAGGCGCTGATGCGTTTCACTTCTCTGTTCGGAATGGGAAGAGGTGGTGCCACATCGCTCAAATCACCAGAAAATTTCTCTTTTCAATTGTACTCACTAGACGCTATCTAACTAGACGCTATCTAACTAGACGCTAGACGCTATCAATGAAGTTCCTTGAAAAGTGAAGAGAATAAGGAAATTAAATATTTCTCGACCATTAGTACTGGTAAGCTTAATGCCTTGCGACACTTCCACTGCCAGCCTATCAACCTTGTAATCTTCAAGGGGTCTTTCCCCACCTCGCGGTGAGATCGAGATCTTATCTTGGAGACGGCTTCCCACTTAGATGCTTTCAGCGGTTATCCGATGGGAATCTAGCTACCCGGCGCTGCTCGATAATTTCGAAACAACCGGCACACCAGGGATTCCCTCATCCCAGTCCTCTCGTACTAGGGACGAACCTCCTCAAATCTCAAACGTGCATACAGGATAGAGACCGAACTGGCTTACGCCGTTCTGAACCCAGCTCGCGTACCTTTTTAACCGGCGAACAGCCGGACCCTTGGAAGCTTCTCCACCTCCAGGATAAGATGAGCCGACATCGCTATCACTCACTTGTTACCAAGTGTTCTGACTATACCTTCATCCTCTGCTCCGCATAGGAAATCCGAAATTCTAAATCCGAAACTCTAAACAAATCTAAATTTATAAACTCAAAGGTTCAAAACTTTTTGAATTTTGATCATTTGTATTTTGATATTGTTTGGTATTTCGATATTTGTGCTTCGAGTTTCCTTTCGCTTTGCGAAAGGCGCTAGTCGTATTATAGAAGCTATAAATTTGCAAAAACTTTGCAAAACTCCTATCTTCATCCCGATTAAATCGGGAATCCAGTCGATACAGTCGCCTCAGGCGACCTCGGTATTGACCATTATCTGTTCGCAAATAATGGCGTCCACCGATTTGAACTAGTATTTTTCTTATTCGGTGCATTCTCTAAATGCATTATGAATAATCAGGTTTGCACTTCGCAGTGCAGGCGCCCCAATGTATATTAAGGTGCCAAACCGCATCGTCGCTGTGGACGCTTGGATGCGATCAGCCTGTTATCCCCGGGGTAGCTTTTAGCCGTTAAGCTCCGTGCTTGCCACCAAGCATCGGAGGATCACTAAGGCCTGCTTTCGCACCTGTTCGACTTGTGGGTCTCACAGTCAAGCTGGCTTTTGCCTTTACGCTATCATCTTGGTTTCTATTCAAGATTAGCCAACCATTGCGCGGCTCCGTTGCGTTGTAGGAGCCTACCTCCCCAGTAAAACTGCCCGCCAGACAATGTCCCTCTGCCGTATTTTTATGCGGCTAGAAGTGATGCTCACTCATTTCAAAGAGAGGTATTTCACTGGCGACCGAAGTCTCCCTCCTATTCTAAACAGTTAAAACGAGCTTGCAAATGCCAAGCTACAGTAAAGCTCCCGGGGTCTTTTTGTCCATGTATACCTAGGCCGCGTCTTCACAGCCAACTCAATTTCGCCGGATAAATGATTAAGACAGTTACTCAGTCGTTCTACCTTTCGTGCGGGTCGGAACTTACCCGACAAGGAACTTCGCTCAATATGTTAATTAATAGACCCTTGTAGTCTATAAGTCTCTATGTCGCCATAAAGTTCGGACTATATCTTGTCGCCTAATGCGACTCTAACGTTTAGTCTCTGAGGGTTCCCGCCAAATCGGCGGATCTTCCCTGCTGATTGACTCCACCTAACAGCTTTTTACCCTGAGTTTATCAAAGGGTACTGTAGGATACAGAGTTATTCCAGCATATAGTTAGATTTCTAAAACACTTCATTTCTAAGGCTTTGAAGTTCAAACCATAGAACAGTTATAGTTACTGCTGCCGTTTACTGGAGCTTAAGTAAAAAACTTGTACCTTGCGGTCCTTCATTCTCTACTTTTGACTTACCAGCACTGGGCAGGTGTCAGCCCCTATACTTTGCCTTTCGGCTTTGCAGGGACCTGTGTTTTAGATAAACAGTCGGTAAATAAACTTTTGCTGCGACCACGAAACTAATCGTGGCAAGGCATCTCCCATAGGTTACGCCTAGCTTTTTTGCCGAGTTCCTTGAACATCTTTCTCCCGATCGCCTTAGTCTTCTCGACCAACCCACCTGTGTCGGTATACGGTACGATAAAATATATGTTTTGTCATCTTGCGATGACCTAATGAGATTTTTCTTGGAAACTGAAAGCTACTAAATTGTTGTTCTTACGAACTCCTTTCATTCACAGCTTAATTAAACAGACCAAAGGATTTGCTGCTTGATTCTCCAATGCAAATTAGTGGTGAAATCGTTTTGCCCATTTGCCATCACTTGTTAACTAAGAGTGGTAATTTAGA
>CAIRAF010000097.1 GCA_903876465.1 uncultured bacterium
TAAGATTCATGAATCAGAAAAGGATCAATTCTTGAAAGATTTGGAAAGTGAATACAAGACAAAAGTTAAGACTGCTCAAGATGACAAAACAAAGGAAGCCTTGAAAGAGCTTGTCGTCACTGCACGTAAAGAAATTGAAAGTCTCACACCGGGATTTGTTATGGATGAAATGACATATCACAAATATGCCATGAAGTACGGTTCACTCTTTGAGGCTACTATTGGTGCAGAAGCTATTTATGATACTTTGAAGAAAATTGACCTCGCTAAGCTCAAAGTAGAACTCGAAAAAGAATATGAGACAGCCGGTGCTGCTGACAGTGAAAAGCTTGCAAAGCGTCTTACCCTCATCAAGCAAATGATTAAGGCTAATGTTCGTCCAGAATGGATGTTCCTTATCCGTATTCCAGTTATTCCACCAGGACTCCGTCCTATGGTTGCTCTTGAAGGTGGCCGTTATGCAACATCAGATGTGAACGATCTCTATCGCCGTGTTATCAACCGCAACAATCGCCTTTTGAAATTGAAGGCTATCAATGCGCCAGAAGTTATTCTCCGTAACGAAAAGCGTATTCTCCAAGAAGCCGTTGACGCTCTTATCGATAACTCAATTCGTCACTCATCTTCAGCTGGTGCTGCTGCCCTCGCTGCACAGAAGCGCGCTCTGAAGTCACTTTCAGATGGCTTGAAGTCAAAGCACGGTCTCTTCCGCCAAAACCTCCTTGGTAAGCGTGTCGACTACTCTGGTCGTTCAGTTATCGTGGTAGGTCCAGAGCTCAAGCTTGATCAATGTGGTTTGCCAAAGCATATGGCTCTCGAACTTTTCCGTCCATTCGTCATTTCAGGACTTTTGAAGAGGGAATTGGCCTATAACATTCGTGGTGCTAATCGTCTTATTGATGATGGTACAAAGGAAGTTTGGGAAATCCTTGAAGAAGTTATCAAGGGTAAATACGTTCTTTTGAACCGTGCGCCAACCCTTCACCGTCTTGGTATTCAGGCTTTCCGTCCAACTCTTATAGAAGGTAATGCTATCCACGTTCACCCACTTGTCTGTACAGCTTTCAACGCTGACTTCGACGGTGACCAGATGGCCGTTCACGTTCCACTTTCAGAGGAAGCACAAATGGAAGCAAAGGAAATCATGGCTTCTGATAAGAACATCCTCAAACCTGGTTCTGGAAACATGGTTGTCTCTGTAGATAAGCTCGACATTGTGCTTGGTTGTTTCTGGGTTACAAAGATTATGGATGGACAGACAGGCGAAGGAAAGATTTTTGAATCACCAGACGCTGCTATTCTCGCTCACAGTTTCAACAACATCAACCTCCGTGCAAAGATCAAGGTTCTTGCACCAGAAACTACAAAGTTCGCTGCTTTCAAGGGTGGAATATTTGAGACTACTGTTGGACGTTTACTTTTCAACAACATTCTTCCTATTGAGTATCCATTCATTAACAAAGAGATTGATAATAAAACTCTTGGTGCAACTGTCGATCAACTCATGGCTACTTACGGTGTGCTCACAGTTCCTCCAACCCTCGATCTTATCAAGGCCTTTGGATTCAAATACGCTACACATTCAGGTACGACATGGGGTATCAATGACATCATGGTTCCAGAGGCAAAGAAAGATATTGTCGCTAAAGCAAAGGGTCATGCTGATACCGTTACTTCACAGTTTAACGATGGTCTCCTCACAGAAGAAGAGCGTATTCGTAAACATATTGAAATTTGGCAGAAAGCAAAGAGTGATGTTGAAAAAGCTATTCCACCATCTCTCGATAAGAATGGTTCCGTCTACGATATGGTTACTTCTGGAGCTCGCGGTTCATATAAACAAATCGTTCAGATGGCAGGTATGAAAGGTCTTATTGCCTCTGTTTCGGGTGAGACTATTGAATTCCCAATTCTATCTTGTTCAAAAGAAGGTTTGACTCCTATTGAATACTTTATTACTACTCACGGTTCTCGTAAGGGTCTTTCTGACACTGCTTTGAACACTGCTAAAGCTGGTTATCTTACTCGTAAGCTTTTCGTTGTTGCTCAAGACGTTGTAGTTTCAGAAGAAGACTGTGGAACAAAAGACAGTATCATTATTCGTTCACAGAGTGCATCAGGAATGAGTATTCCTTTGTCTAAAAATATTCGTGGACGTGTTTTGGCAGAGGATATAACAGATGAAAATGGAAAAGTTCTCTTCAAGAAAGGTCATCTTATCTCAAAGGCTGATGCTATGACTGTTGAGACAGCTGGTATTCAAACTGTTCATGTTCGTTCACCACTTTCATGTAAAACTATGCGTGGTGTATGTGCACAATGTTACGGTCTAGATCTTGGTAAGAATCATCTCATATCACTCGGTGAAGCTGTCGGAACAGTTGCCGCACAAGCTATCGGTGAACCTGGAACACAGCTCACAATGCGTACTTTCCACGCCGGTGGAACCGCTTCAGCTGGTGGAGATATTACCCAAGGTTTGCCTCGTGTTGAGGAAATCTTTGAAAAGCGTCGTCCAAAGGTGCCAGCTATTGTTGCTACAGTCTCTGGTGTTGTTACAGAAGTAAAAGAGATGGGCAAAGAACGCATGATCAAAGTTCTTCCTGATATTGAAGATGCTCCAAAGACAAAGAAAGCAACTGGTGCAACTGAGGCTATCGAATATATATTCCCATCACGCCGTACAGTTCTAGTACGCGCAGGAGATAAGATAAAGAAGGGTGATCTTCTCACTGACGGTTCAGCTTCTATCGATGAAGTCTTTGAATATGGTGGTGAAGAGCGTGCAAAGGATTATGTTATTTCTGAAGTCGGTAAGATCTATGAACTTCAAGGTGAGACTGTGTCACGCAAGCACATTGAGATCATTGTGAAGCAGATGTTCTCACGTCGTCGTGTTGTCGAAGGAGGTGACACTACTCTTACAGAGAATATGATTGTCGATGATATTCAGTTGTCAGAAGAGAATGCTTTGGCTAAATCAAACGGGGGTTCACCTGCAAA
The DNA here is from genome assembly GCA_903876465.1 of uncultured bacterium. Taxonomy (GTDB): domain Bacteria; phylum Patescibacteriota; class Minisyncoccia; order Phycocordibacterales; family PALSA-1337; genus C7867-002. The sequence goes on from CAIRAF010000097.1 coordinate 3,004, forward strand.
AGTTGAAAAGATTGTTATGGGTATTACTGAAACATCTCTCTCAAGAAAGAGTTTCCTTTCAGCGGCTTCATTCCAACACACAACTCGTGTCCTTATAAGTAATGCGGTTCGTGGTGCAGAAGACGATCTCTCTGGTCTTATGGAAAACGTTATCATTGGTCATTTGGTTCCAGCCGGTTCAGGATTTGAGGGTTCTCCAAAGAAGGAAATGATTGACGCTATTGCCAAGAAATATGCTAATGAGAGTTTTGGGGCATAATTAGAGTAAGGCTGTTCGTTGTATAGACATTGTGCGCATTGTACAATTATCATTACGTTTCAACTCCTAATTATTAAATCCCCTATGAAGAAAATAAAAAAAATGGCAAAAAAAGTAGTTTCCAAAAAAGTCAGTTCTAAGAAGGTTTCTTCAAAGAAATCAAAGCCATCAAAATCCAGTAAACCTGTGAAAAAGCTAACTGGCGCTAATAAAGCTAAGGATTTTGAAGTGCGCGCCAATAAACTCATTGCCAAAGGCAAGAGTCGTGGTTTCGTCCTAGATCGTTCATCACCAGGAATATCCACGCTGGTAGTGGTCATGATTGCCCAAAATGGTTCTTGTGGAAGTTGGTCTTGACGCTGGATATACATAGTTATTCAACTTCCTTGATGCAAATAGCGTCGCCCATACCAGTATAATCCCATTCCTGATTGAGAGTCAAAGCAACAGGCCCATACATACCCAACCAGTTATTGGCATATTCCAGAGCCGCCTCAAAAGTGTCAAACTTAGAGCATTCCTAACTATTATCAACAGCACAATTGTTGA
>CAIRAF010000098.1 GCA_903876465.1 uncultured bacterium
GTGTGCTTATAGATGAGGTTAAGTACCTTTTCTGGGAATGAACCACCTTTGAGATCAATAACGATACGGATATCTTTGTCTGATTCATCACGAAGACCTTTTACTCCTTCTATTATTTTTTCACGAACGAGATCAGCGATCTTGATAATTAATTCATTCTTATTAACGCGGAATGGGATTGAAGTGATGATAATTTGATACTGACCTTTTTTATCTTCAGTAATTTCAGCTTCACCGCGAACAACAATACTACCTTTACCTGTGGCATAAGCGTGGGCAATATCTTTTTGACCATACATGACAGCGCCAAGTGGAAAATCTGGACCTTTTATGAATTGAAGGAGATCTTCGGTTGTCGCATCGCTGTTATCAACCATATGCATAGTTGCATCCACAACTTCACCGAGGTTATGTGGAGGAATATTTGTTGCCATACCGACAGCAATACCAAGTGTTCCATTCAAGAGAAGATTTGGCACAGCGGTTGGCAACACGCTCGGTTCTTTCTTTGTGCCGTCATAGTTTGGTCGGAAATCAACAGTGTCTTTGTCTATATCACGAAGTAGTTCTGCGGAAAGTTTTGACATGCGAGCCTCTGTATAACGCATAGCAGCAGCTGGATCACCGTCAACAGTACCGAAGTTACCCTGACCTTGGACTAGTTGATAACGCATCGTGAAGTCCTGTGCCATCTTCACCATAGAATCATAAACAGCCACGTCACCGTGTGGGTGATAATTACCAAGCACATCACCGACAACGACAGCTGACTTGCGGAATTTTGCAGAAGAAGTCAGACCTTTTTCATGCATAGCAAAAAGAATACGGCGGTGAACTGGTTTCAAACCGTCACGAACATCTGGTAGAGCGCGATCAGTAATAACTGACATGGCGTAGTCGAGAAAAGACTCACGCATTTCAGTGGTGATTGAACGATTCGTAATACCATCAGCGATAGGTCGTAGTGGAATTGATGGGTCTATGTCTGATTTCTTGGCCATGGGTCGGGATAAAAATTCACTGTTAACGCGCCGTTTATGACGCAAAAATAATTAAAGTTGTGTGTATATTATAGCAAATTTTGGTCTGCAAAGCGAGTTGACAAATAGTGATTTATATACAAATATATCGCTAGCAGTCAACAATACAACATTGAAAGGGATAAAATTATGGCATTTGGAGCAAAAATTCGTAATACTAATCAAATATTATTACTTTCACGAAGTCGAATTCAAAGAGAAAAAAGACTTGTTCAAGAAACAGCAAGAAATATCAGCAAACGATTTGCTGATGTAACAGATTTTGAGACTGTAGCTGATTTAGAGATAGCCCTTAAGAGGGCAAAAAGAGAAGTATACACTCTCAACCCATTACTTCAAGAATTCCACCCTAACGGCTAAATATTCTCTTGAAGCAATCATTTACCCCGACCAGCACTCGGGGTGATTTTTATTATTTTATCCTTTTTTGAGTGTAAATTTATTAAAGATTTATCTCCAACCAATACGATAGAGGTTCAACCTCAGAGGTTGAACCTATGGAAGTATATTTTCACATTTACAACCGAGGAGCTCATAAAGCGCCTATCTTTAATGACCAGGGCGATTATTGGCGATTTCTTTACCTATTATATCTTGCAAATAGTAAGATACCTTTTCTAGTATCGCATCTTGCTAAAGAAAATATCTTTAATACTGAACGCGGGTTACTTCCAATTAATATTATTGCTTACTGTCTTATGCCAAATCATTACCATATTTTTGTAAAGGAAAATGAAGTGGGTGGCATCACAAAATTTATACATAAAATAAGTACAGGATATACCATGTACTTTAATAAAAAATACAAACATTCAGGTACCATATTTCAAGGAAAATACAAAGCAAAACCGGTAACAGAAGAGGTATACTTTAAGGCATTATTAGATTACATTCATCTCAATCCGTATGGGATCAAGGAACCTGAAATGACAAAAGAAGCTAGAACAGAACATATGAGTGAAGCTTTAGAATATTCAAAAAAATATGAATATTCGAGCCTGAAAGACTATTTAGGAGAAATCCGGGTACAGGGAGGAATAATTCAGAGGTTCAACCTCTGAGGTTGAACCTCTTACCTACCTGGAGTGACTATAACGTCAGTATAAGTGATTTTGCGAGGAGTAAATATCAAATCTTTTATATCAGAAAAAAGTCCTCCTACACTTGCTGTGAGAGACTGTGCTGGAGTACCGGCTTGCGAGACAGCTTTAGCTACTGTTGTGCCAGCATTCTTCCCAACATAAGTAAATGAACCTATCCAGAAAGTAAAAATTATAACTGTAATGCCAAAGGATGACCAAAAAGCAATCTGCTTCCTAACATGCTCTGGTTTATTTCGTAAATTTTCGAGACGAGCTTGTAATGTCATGTTTTAAGTTTAGCACTATATATATTGCACGCAACCTATTCCTTTTCCAAAACAACTACCTCTGCATCTTTTCCTTCAAGGTCTTTTTTCTTCAAAGTGAGCTTCGGTTCTGCTTTTGGATTTTCACCTGCTTCCTTGAGGAAAGTTTTCAAAGCTCCTTCAGCGCCAATATCACCGTAGTGCATTGGGATAATTAACTTTGGTTCTAGCGACACTGCGAGCTTATATGCTTTTGATGCATCCAAAACACCCTTGCCACCAATTGGTAAAAAAAGAATATCTATACCATCAATATTTTCATCAGCTTCTTTTGGAAGAGCTTCTTCATTAATAGCTCCAAGGAAACAAATATTCATACCTTCAAGAGCAACGGAATAAATTGTATTGATGCGCTTTTCACCATCATATTCAGAAGTCGAACCAAAACCCTTTATGAAAACTCCTTTAATTTCGTATTCACCAGGACCATTAACGGCAAAAGGTTTCTTCTCACCAAAAGAAACTTGATCGACACCATTCATGTCTGGATGATTAATAGTTGAAAGTACGACATCAGCACCAAACTTAGCTGATTTAAGTTTTGAATCTTTTGAAATTGGATTGAAAGCAAGAGTTGTATCACCAAAAGACACTTTAAATGACTCTCCTCCAAGGTATGTAATAATCATAGTGCGAATATTGTAGCAAAATAAATACTTGAATGACAGGGCTCGAATCAGCAGATTCGCTACTGGGCTAATTGAGCCTTATTTAGGGTAATATTCAACTATTGACTTTATTGATAAATAATGATAATATACTCATCAAATGTCGCACAGTGTTTCCTTCGTTGAAACACAGGATGCAAAAACCACATAAACGAAATAGAAGAAACTCAATTATGAAACCAGAAATATTAGTCGTTCACGACATGCCTGACATGTGTAATCTAATTCAGGCGCTGTTGGGTGGCCGCTATGCCATAACCACTTATCTGCACTACGAAAATGCGATAAGGGCATTAAACTGTCCCAACGCATTTGAATTAGTAATTGCCAATTATGGCAGTCGCTTCGATGGAAATGGGCCAAAAATGGCCGAGGAAATGCATAAGAATTTCCCTAACATTCCACTGATCATCGTTTCGGGTAACCAGAACGAAAGCGAAATCATTCAGGTGTGTAACCCTGACGCGTGCATATCGACGCCATTCATTCCAACGGAAATTTTGATGGACACCGTGAACAATTGCCTCGAGCAAAAAGCACGGAAGACGTTAGTCGTCTAATTATTTGCAGTTTCAAAGAAGTCCCGCTACCGGTTGTAGCGGGCTTTTCTTTTACCTGAATGTAACCAGCAAACCAAAATTAGACAAAATCCTATAAATACGCTACTATCTTCCCTATCGGCATTAGGCCGTTTTTAGTCTAGAAAGTAAGTAGTTCGTTTAATAACTTCGTGTTATCCCGCAATAACCAAACCGCCGTGGGGCGTTTAATAAATTAAAAAGCGGAGCGCGAAACATACACATGTTTAAAAAAATTAAGGATACGTTCGCAGGTAAAGGTGACGCAAAGGATACAAAGATTACAAAGACGCAGATTGAGATGACAGATGACGAATCTCGAGAAGCCAAACTCGTTGCCAAGAAAAATGAGGCGATGATTATGACTGACGCCCAAAAGTCTACCGTGATGGGTAAACTCGTCGGTTCAATGAAAAATCCTCCACAGATCGGTGATCTCGTTGAGGGTCCAGTTCTCGCTATTGAGAAGTCATCTATATATGTTGATCTTGCTCCATTCGGAACAGGTATTATCTATGGACGTGAATTCATCGTTGCTCGTGATGTTATCAAGAAGATCAATATCGGTGACACAATCGCTGCCAAAATTGTTGATAACACTCATCCAGAAGGTTATTACGAACTTTCTCTCAAGGAAGCTCGTCAGGCACTCATCTGGAGTGAGGCTGAATCAGCTATTAAAGAAAAGAAGGTTCTCGAAATCCTCGTTAAAGAGGCAAATAAGGGTGGTCTTCTTATGGAATGGCAAGGTATTGTCGGTTTCCTCCCTGCTTCACAACTAAAGGGTGAACACTATCCAAAGGTTGGAGATGGTGATAAGGATAAGATTCTTGATGAGCTAAAGAAGCTCGTTGGACAGCGTCTTTCAGTTTCTATTATTACTGCTGATCCAAAGGAAGGTAAACTCATCTTCTCAGAAAAAGGTGGTGAATCAAAAGAAAAAGAAAAGATTGTCAGTAAATATGAAGTTGGTGATGAAGTCGACGGAACTGTTACTGGTGTTGTTGATTTTGGTATCTTTATCAAACTTGAAGAAGGACTCGAAGGACTTGTTCATATTTCAGAAATTGATTGGGGTCTTGTTGAAGATCCAAAGTCATTCGTAAAGGTTGGACAAAAGATCCGCGTAAAGATTATTGAAGTCAAAGAAGGCAAGATTTCCCTTTCTATCAAACAGCTCCGTCCAAACCCATGGACAGAAGCTAGTAAGAAATACAAGAAAGATATGCCTGTCACTGGTGTTATCATCAAGTTCAACAAGCATGGCGCTCTCGCTAGTATCGAAGAGGGTGTTGCTGGTCTCGTCCACGTTTCAGAGTTCGGTGGTGAAGATAAGCTTCGCAAGGCTCTCGAGCTAGGTAAGACTTACCCATTCAAAATAACCGTCTTCGATCCAAAGGAACAAAAGATGGCATTGGCGTATATGGGAGCAAAGTAGTTGTAAAATTTTTAAATGGAATAAAAAAACTACCAAACTTGGTAGTTTTTTTATTCCTAAAATTCTAATAGACTATTCTGTATTCGCCAGATTCGTAGCCCTTTCTCTTCCCTCATTAACCCAAAGTTCAACTACTTCAACAGCTTTTTTAGCCATCTTTTTTAATTCTTTCATTTCATCTTCTTTAAATTTTCCAAGAATAAATTTTTCAATTGTCTCGTCCCCATGAAGAACCTTGGCATCACCGCTTTTCTTTGCTACTGCTGTACCAATACGCAAACGTGGAAAAGCTTCGGTCTTGATTGATTTAATAACTGATTCCAAACCATTGTGACCGCCTGAACTTTTATTATAAGAAATCTTCATACGACCAATTGGTAGTTGAAAATCGTCATAAATGACAAGGAGGTCATCAGCAGTCGTAAGCTTGAGTTTGGCATTCTTCTTGGTCTTTACAATTGGTGCTAAAGATTTGCCTGACAAATTCATAAAAGTTTCTGGCTCTACAAATAAAACTTTCTCTTTGCCAACTTTTCCTTCAACAGAAAGTGCATTGATTTTTTTATTAAAAACAAATTCCTCTTTTGAATATTCTTTTGCAATCATATTCAAAATAATTCGTCCGGTATTGTGACGAGTATTTTCATATTCTGCTCCTGGGTTACCGAGACCAGCAATAATGTAAGTCATAAAAAGAAGTATAAAGGTACTAGGTATAAGTTACAAGAGGCAAAATTTAAATAAAAAAAGCGCCACAGAAAAATCCGTGGCACCAGGAGAACGTAAAGGTCAAGAGGCTTGTGCAACTTCCCCGTCCGTAAAGATCCAGAGATTAACCGAGCGCCGGTTCACCAGGATGGAACCGCTAGGTTCGATGTGCTCAACCTTGTAATCATCCTTTAATTTTTCTAAAAGAGCACGTTGTTGTGAGAGTCCACCTTTTTTGACCAACTCTTGATGTTGTTCAGGGACCAGTGCAAGCAATTCACCGATTTCATTTGTTGTCATGGGGTCATTTTCCTTTCAAAAACAACATATCACGTATATTCCCCTTGTGTCAAATGCCTTTTGGTACTACAATGTATCCCATTATGGAGAACGAAAAAAACTTTCAGTTGAGTGCAAATAGCCCGGCTTCTCCAATCAGAGAAAATAAAAATACAATATGGCATACGGTCCGAGAATGGGCTCAAGTCATCATCATCGCTCTCGCCATAGCGTTCCCTATTCGTTGGTTTATAGCTGAGCCTTTCATTGTCGACGGTGCTTCTATGGATCCAACATTTGCAACAGGACAATTTCTCATCGTTGATCGTTTAACTTATGACTTCAAGTTACCACAACGCGGTGACGTGATAGTTTTTCAATATCCAGATCCTATCAAGACTGACCCTATAAAGTACTACATCAAGCGTATTATTGGGCTTCCAGGAGAAACAGTGGTCCTCAATAACGGTAAAGTTACAATCATCAATAAGGACAACCCGAATGGTTTAGTTCTCAACGAACCGTTCATTTCTGCTGAACACTATGCAGCATATACTCCAGCAACGACAACCCTAGATGCCAATAACTACTTTGTGATGGGTGATAATCGTGCTCAAAGCTCCGATTCTAGATTCTGGGGACCTCTTGAGTCTCATTTCATTATAGGTAGACCGATTGCTAGATTCATACCATTAGCAATCTGGCCCGGACAAGAGTCACAGTAATAATAATTTAAAAAGCTGAATAATATACTCATATGAACAAGAATAAAAAGAAAGAAGACGGTAAATTCATTCCTTACGATCATTTGGATAAAATTGGAGAAACTAGTATTTATTATGGTTTTACTCCGATGAAGAGTCCGTCTATTACTAAAGCTGATCTTGATGCGGCCAAAGATATTATGGAGGGAGATCATATTGACGATGAGACAGAAAAACACGGACGTCTTCCCTTACATGCCGAAGAAAAAATAGCCCTTATTCGAACATATCATGAGGATCTTTGGATCGAGCAACAGCAACCAGTTATGCTTTATTTTA
>CAIRAF010000099.1 GCA_903876465.1 uncultured bacterium
ATGAGCAAGTGGAACATCATAAGCCGCTTCTGATTGAGCGATCTCATTATTGTGGTGAATAGATATATGATCAATACCACCTGTATGAATATCAAATGGTTGACCCAAAATCATTCTAGACATGGCTGAACATTCAATGTGCCAACCCGGAAAACCTTTACCCCAAGGACTATCCCAACCGAGTATTATTGTTTCTCCACCAACATCTTGCTTTGCAGATAATTTCCAAACAGCAAAATCCTTAGGATTTTTCTTTTCCGTATTTACAGCTATACGTCCATGTGTTTCCTCGGTCTTTTCATTTCCACCTAGTTTGCCATAGTTTTTAAATTTACTAGTATCAAAATACACACCGTCACTAGTTTTATAGGCAAAACCCTTTTCTTCAAGTTTTTTCACGAGATCAATATCTTCATTGACAGTGTCGCTTGCTCTAGGAAAATTTTGGGGCAATTCAATATGAAGCTCTTTTAGATCTTCAACAAAAGCATCAAAATACTTTGTTCCAATTTCACGCATAGCAGAAAGTGAAAGAGACATATTCTCACGAATAAGAGCTTTGGTCATTTTATCCTCTCCTTGGTCAGCGTCACTAGTTAGGTGACCCACATCAGTAATATTTATTACTTGCTTGACTGTATAGTCATTATATTCAAAAACTCTACGCAAAGTATCTGCAAAGACATATGCGCGCAAGTTACCAATATGAGAACGGTCGTAGACGGTCGGCCCACAATGATACATGCCGACATTACCAACTTTGATTGGTTTAAAAACTTCTTTTTCTTTCGATAGGGAATTGTAAAGTTTTATATCCATATAATCAGACCCACTTTTTTTTCTTGAACCAGAACCAGATACCAAAGGATAGAATAATCATAAGTAAAATGATTGTCATCCAACCATATGGCCTATCAACTAGTGGTACACCGACTCCTGGAATAGTGAATATAGATGCTACAAGAGTGAGTGGATAAAAGATGAAAGCAATAAGAGTAAGATCTTTTATGATTTCATTCTGACGAGTATTTAGCAGGGAATCGTTAGTTTCGCGAAGATCTGCCAGTAGTTCGCGTGCATTAACTATCAATTCATGAATATGATTGAAGTCATTCTTGATATCTTCAATATATGGTGCAAAATCAGCCCCAAAAATACTTTTTTCTGAACGTTCACTCATACTTGTCCAAATATCATGATGAATTCTAGCTGTCTGTTTGAAATCAATTAGTTCACGGTTCAAATTTGAAAGATGTTCCACCATGTGGCGCTCATCACCTTTAAAAATACGATTTTCTGCTGATACAATGCCATCACGGATATTCTCAAGGTCATTCCTCATACCCGCATAGAGCCTTTTAATCATGTAGTAAAAGATGTGACCAGCATGTTCAATTTTCTCCTCTTTTCCAAGAATTTCATTTGCTTCAAAAATTTTAGCAAAGTATTCGAGTTGCTCAACTGCTTCAAAACGAGAAGTAATAAGAAAATGTTTACCAATGACAAAGTCAACTTCACGATCGACTACTATATAAGAGTCATTATGCCTTGTACGAACTGGTAAAGTTAGGACTACCAAGGTGTACTCCTTATAGACGTCAATCTTTGCTAGTGAAGGAGAGCTTTTGAGTTCTTCGCCAACGAGAGGATGCAAATCATACCTTTTGACGAGGCTTGATATCTCATTTTCATCTGGTGATTCAAGGTCGATCCAAACAATGCCACGATAGGTATGTGTTGTAGTCATGATTGCATTATCGCAATTTACGTGTATTTATGCAATAATATTGCAACATCTAATTAAATAATTATGGACTTCAATTTCAAAAACAAATTTTTACCTTATGGTATAACAGCTGTTATCGCCCTTATCGCAGTATTCTATGTTGGATTCTCTGTAGGCAAAAGCAACGCTCTTTTGGACGTCAATTCTGGCCTGACCAATACAACGGTTATCTCTCAAGACCAATTTGCACCTTTCTGGAAGACCTGGAATATTCTCAATGAAAAAGATGTCAATTCTACGAGTACTACTGATCAAGATAAGATTTGGGGGGCTATTCAAGGTCTAGCCGCATCATACAATGACCCATATACAGTATTCTTTCCACCGACTCAGAATGCAATGTTTCAAAGTGATATTGCCGGTAATTTTGGTGGTGTAGGCATGGAGATTGGTATCAAAGATGGTCAACTGATTGTCATTGCTCCAGTCAAAGACAGTCCAGCTAGTCTTGCAGGAGTTAAAACCGGTGATCTTATATTGAATATCAATGGCACCTCTACTCAGGGAATGCCAGTCGATCAGGCTGTCAGTTACATTCGCGGACCAAAAGGAACAACTGTTTCTGTAACATTTCTACCAGTTGGTGCAAAAGATACTGTTGTAAGAAAAATTGTTCGAGATACTATCAACATTCCAACTCTTGATACAGTTAAATTGCCAGGCGGAATATTTGTCATCAGACTCTATAGCTTCACTGCACAATCTCCAGATCTATTTAGAACAGCTTTAAGAGAATTTGTTTTGTCAGGAGATCATAAACTTATACTCGATCTTCGAGGTAATCCTGGTGGTTATCTAGACGCAGCGTGGGACATGGCTTCATACTTCTTACCAGCAGGGAAGTTGGTTGTAACTGAGGATTTCGGAACAAAGGGTACGCCAAATGTCTTCAAAAGTAAGGGTTATGATGTATTTAATAGCAATCTAAAGATGTTTATTCTAGTCAATAGTGGCTCTGCATCAGCCTCAGAAATTCTCGCTGGAGCATTGTCAGAGCAAGGTGTAGCTAAGCTTGTGGGTACCAAGACGTTCGGTAAAGGTGTTGTTCAGGAACTTATCCCTATCACTGATGCCACTTCTCTCAAGGTCACTGTAGCGCGTTGGTTGACTCCTGGTGGTCATAATCTATCTCATGACGGCCTAGATCCTGCTTATGTAGTATCAGATGCTTCATCAACTCCTACGAACGATATAGTTCAGAATAAAGCTGTTGATTTGCTTAACCAATTACCATAATAGGAATCACTTAACCGAATAATATAAATATATGAAAATTGTTCTACTTAAAGATGTAAAAAATGTTGGAAAGAAGCATGATATTAAAGATGTAAATGATGGTCATGCCTTAAACCTCCTTATTCCAAAAGGTTTGGCAATCGCTGCCACACCTTCAGCAATAAAGAATGTAGAGACTGAAAAATCAAAGATGGCAGGTGAGATGAAGGTTCAACACGAGCTTCTTATTCAAAATATAAAAGCTATAGAAGCCACAGTTCTCAATATTTCAGGAAAAGCTAATGATAAAGGACTTCTTTTTGCTGGTATTCATAAAGAAGAAATTATTAAGCAGCTTCACGAGCAAGCTCGCATTGAACTTGAACCATCATTCATTGAAATGGATCATCCACTGAAGACTGTTGGTGACCATGTTATTTCTATTAAGGCTGGAGGAAAGTCTGCACAGTTGAAGGTTGTTGTGAAGGCACTTTAATTACTTTTGCTTGATTGAGAGGTTAAAATCTGTGACATATTTCATACAATAATTCACAGCATTATCTTTTGTCATGGTTGAATCTGTATAATATTGGCAAAAGGCAGGTCTGTCATTATCCCGAGCTAACATAATCACACATTGCGCAGGAGACACGTCAGTCTGATTAACTTTTAGACATTCTTGTGGATCAAGATTTTGTCTCGCTCTTTGCAAATGATCAACTTTAAGTAGCATAGAGAAATACGAAAATAATATTGTTCCAATGCAGTATAGGGCAAATATTGCTGTACCGATTATTAAACCATATTTAACGGCTGTTTTTTTACCTAAAAATGTTGATGTAACTATTGCAATAATTAATGGAATAAAATAAGTCACAGCCACCGCAATCCAGCTTTCAAATAAATAACCCGACGATGCAATAGTTGTTGAAATTACAATTATCACACCAAATGACAAGAAAACTGATATTACCAATCCTAGAAAAAAATGATTGATTTGATTAGTGCTGAACTTATTTACTTTCATGCTATGCATATTAGCATAATATAAAACACAACAAAAAGAGGGAAGTTACCCTCTTTTTTTCTAATTCCTAATTACTAACTTCCTATCGAACATGCACAATCTTCTTTCTTATGATGTCATTATTGAATGAAGTCTTTCTCTTTGTTGAAAAGACCACTACACCGTCCTTCATAGCGAAAAGGGTATCATCCTTGGCACGAGATACATTAGCCCCTGGGAGAACGTCTGTACCACGCTGACGGACGATAATCTGGCCAGTTGTAGCCTGTTGTCCATGATTGATTTTAACCCCCAAATACTGAGGATTTGAATCGCGACCGTTTTTTGACGAACCTGCTGCTTTTTTATGGGCCATGGTAGTGAGTAAATGGGGCTGTTAATTAGTGCTTTTATTTGCTTTGTGTTGTCCGACTAGAATAACACAAGGTTTAATTACTTGCAACAGGAAAGTCGGTGTAGCCATTAATCGCCTTAAAACCAGCCAATAAAGCCTAAAAAAGGTCAAAATCCTGTAGAATGGCTAGGAATATAGGTATTTTGGGTGTAAAATATGGCTCTGTTAAGCCATATAATCAGTGTTAGGGTCTTGACTTTATAGACGATAGATGCTAAACTGTATCCCTGGTGAGCTAGAGTTGCGACATGCTAACTTTAACTCATTTTTTAATTTATGATTGAACTTACAACAGGTATCGCATTCTTGGTCACATCACTTTATGGTGGTACGGCCCAGGCAGCGACAGTTACAGTTTCGACTTCGACACAATCTCATACCGAACAGGCAACTTCTACAGATGAATCTCGCTTCATGGACTCAAAGACCGTTGAAGCATATATCCGTAGTCAGAATGCCGACCAGCCGATCCTCGTCGATATTGCACGTTGTGAGTCAACCTTTAGACAGTTTGACCCTACAGGTAATATTCTCCGCGGTAAGGTTAATAAGGGCGACGTAGGCGTCATGCAGATCAATGAAAAGTATCATGCAGACGAAGCAGCTCGACTTGGCTATAACATATATACAGTTGAGGGCAACGTAGCCTTTGGACGATATTTGTATAACAAGTATGGTTCAGACCCTTGGTCATCATCAGCTCCATGTTGGACTGATGGGGCACAGCTCGCAGTCAACAAGTAATACTATATAAATAGGGAGGCCTCCATAACGGAGGCTTTTCTATATTATATGTATGTCGCACAATATATCTTTTTTCATTATCATATATACAAAACAAAAGGGCTTTAAGCCCCTATGTTAGTTTGGCATTGGTACTGGGTTCGGAAGCTTTGGTGCATTGACCTCCGGTACAGTTGGCTCACCGTTCTTTAATCTTGTCAGATTATCTACAGCTGAAGTCCAGATAAGATTGATGAAAACATCCTTCCAAAGATACGTTGCAGGCTGTTTCAAATATTTATCCCAAACACTGACACTGGAAGTTGCTACGTATTGAAAATTATCTTGAGTAGTAGGTGAATCAACAAGAGTTCGTAGACTAAAACCGTAATAACTCAAAACTAGGAGTGCTACAACAATGATGATAACCCACTTAATGAATCCCCTGTTGGTATTGATCATAGGATTAGTAGAATAAATTTTTACATCAATATTATATCATAGACAAAATTACATTAAAGGTAAGAAAGTGGATTGAGATAAGCACTGAAGTCAGCAACAGGAATCGTTGCTCCTTGGCAGTTTTTGCTACTAGTAAACTTCGTTATAGAAACACCTGCAGTAGCGTATACACCGAAATGAAGATGTGGACCAGTACTATATCCTGTATTTCCACTATAGCCGATGACTGAACCGGTATTTACCTGATCTCCAATATTCACGCCTTGAACTGATAAGTGAGCGTACAGAGTTGATAGACCATTCGCATGCTTTATCATGATCCATTTGCCAAATGAATAACAACCTCTATAAATATCTGTATTACCTATACCCACAACTTCCCCAGTCAAAGCTGCTTTTACGGGAGTACCTATAGACGCTCGAAAATCCACTCCGGTATGACCCTTGCCATTATAAATCTGCGGATTTGCAGTCGAGAAAGGAGTATTGCCAAAATATTGTGTGATTAAAACATCATCGAGCGGATATGAAAGTACTCCAGAGCCAGCGTGAGGTATCTGTGACACTGCAACCGAAAGATGCAAAGATTGTTCGTATGACATCATCTCTTGTTCAAAAGCGTCTTTTAGAGCAGTCTTTTGATCTAATATTTTCTGGTAGGC
>CAIRAF010000100.1 GCA_903876465.1 uncultured bacterium
AATTACACAACAAAACCATGCAACGCGATTACCCACTTGAGAGAATGCGAAACTTCGGCATCATTGCTCACATTGATGCTGGAAAGACTACGACTTCAGAACGTATCCTGTATTACACAGGTATGATTCACAAAATCGGTGAAGTTCACGAAGGTGAAACTACTACTGATTGGATGGAACAGGAACGCGAACGTGGTATCACTATTACCGCAGCCGCTATTACTTGTTTCTGGAATCCAACTTATATGCGTGGTCTCAAAGATGCTGCTGGAAAAGATGATGTCTCACAGAAGGTTCGTTTCAATATCATCGACACACCGGGACACATCGACTTTACAGTGGAAGTGAAGCGTTCTCTCCGCGTGCTCGACGGTGCTGTTGTGGTCTTCGACGGTGTTGCCGGTGTTGAACCACAGTCAGAAACAAACTGGCGTTATGCTGATGAAGCCAATGTTCCACGCCTTTGTTTCATCAATAAAATGGACCGCATGGGTGCTTCATTTGAGAAGTCTTTCAAATCTATTCTTGAGCGTTTGAATAAGAATGCTATTCGTTTTCAGCTACCAATCGGTACAGAAGCTGATCACCATGGTGTTGTTGACCTCCTTCGCATGAAGGCTTACACCTTCTCTGGTGAGAAGGGTATTGATATTATTGAGAGTGAAGTTCCTGCAGATATGCTCGAAGATGCAAAGAAATATCGTGCAGAAATGATTGAGAAAGTTGTTGAAACTGATGATGCAGCAATGCAGAATTTCCTTGATGGAAAAGAAATTACAGAAGCAGAGTTCAAGAGGGTTTGTCGTAAGGCTGTTATTGCCAATAAGATTTTCCCAGTCTTTACTGGTTCAGCTCTTAAGAACGTTGGTGTTCAATTGGTTCTCGATGCCGTTGTCGACTATCTTCCATCACCTCTCGATATGCCAGCTATTAAAGGTATTGATCCAAACACAGGTGCAGAGATCGAGCGTCATGCGTCAGACAGTGAACCTTTCTCAGCTCTTGCTTTCAAACTTCAGAACGATCCGTTCGTTGGTCAGCTCACATTCTTCCGTGTGTATTCAGGTACTATCGAAGCTGGTACATATATTTATAACTCAACTACTGGTAAGAAAGAGCGCCTCGGCCGTATTGTTCGCCTCCAAGCCGACAAGCGTGAAGAGGTTAAGAAAGTTTTTGCCGGTGAAATCGCGGCAGCCGTCGGTCTCAAGGATGCTCTTACTTCACATACTTTCTGTGATGAAGATAAACCAATTATTCTTGAAAAGATTAAGTTCATGGAGCCAGTTATTTCTCTTCGTATTGAACCAAAGACAAAAGCTGATCAAGAGAAAATGGGTATGGCTCTCCGCAAGCTCGGTAATGAAGATCCAACTTTCCGCGTTTCAAGTAATCAGGAAACAGGCGAGACTATTATTTCAGGTATGGGAGAACTTCACCTCGAAATCATGGTTGATCGTATGAAGCGTGAATTCACTGTTGAAGCCAACGTCGGTAAGCCTCAAGTAGCATATCGCGAAACAATTCTCGGTACTGCTGAAGCTGAAGAAAAATACGTCAAACAGACTGGTGGTAAAGGTCAGTACGGTCACGTCAAAATTAATATCAAGCCGATGTTACCATGGCCAGAAGGTGAGAAGGTTCCAAAGAACGTCAGTAACTACGACGACTTCCGTTTCATTAACTCTATTACTGGTGGTGCTATCCCAGGCGAATTCATCCCAGCAGTTGAGAAGGGTGTTCATGAAGCTATGGATCGCGGTATCCTTGCTGGATTCAGACTTGTTAATATCGAATGTGAATTGACTTACGGTTCATATCACGACGTCGACTCATCAGAAATTGCTTATAAGATTGCAGCGTCTATCGCTTTCCAAGCAGCTTGTAAGCGTGCGAAGCCAGTCATCCTTGAACCTATTATGAAGCTTGAGGTTGTTTGTCCAGAAAAATATATGGGTGATGTTATTGGCTCAATCTCATCAAAACGTGGTTTGATTGAAGGTTCTGAACCAAAGGGTATGAACCTCGCTATCCATGCGAAAGTTCCATTGTCAGAAATGTTTGGTTATACCACAGACCTCCGTTCTATGACTTCAGGTCAGGGAAGTGCTCAAATGGAATTCGATCACTATGACGTTGTTCCAAAGAACGTTGAGACTGAGATTATTGAGAAGAAGAAATAAAAGAGACTGGGGATAACTGCTGTTGCAGATATCTAAAAGCAGGTTATAATGTTCCCAACTACCCAAGCACGTGTCGAAAGACACGTGCTTGTCTCGTTTGCTGTTCATTAATAAAATTATAAATTAACTTATCATCACTATGTTTGGCGAAAACTTCAAATACATTCTTGCTCTAGGGTTCTTATTTACATTCGTCTATACCACTCCATCTGTTCTAGATTCTGTTTCAAGTGGAATCGCTAACAGTGAGCAAGCGGCTGTCTGGGATGGATGGTTCAGTCCTGCTGGACAAAACAATATTCAAGCACAATTTCAAATCCATCGAGACTTTGGCAGTACAAGCGGCAATGCTGAAATACAGCACCCACCTATGCAATTTGGAAGTAGTTCACCAATGATTAGACCTCCTTTTGCTTCATCAACATCTCCAATGGGAGATAGGGAAGGTAAGAAGAATGGTCCGATGAACCCACAAGATGTAATATCTGTACTATTTAAAGCTGGAATTATTTCCGCTGATAAAGTAGATCAAGCCAGACAACTTTTCCCTCAACCATCTCAGGTAGGAAGTAGTACAGTCAGTAGAATAATGCCTCCTCCATTCATGGGTGACAAAGGAATGATGGGTTCAACGACACCTCCAATGCACATGAATGAACAACGACCTCCACAGCAAGGGGCCAATCAGCAGCCTCCTAGACCAGGCTCAAATCAACAGTAACTTAATCATCAGAAACTATCTCGGAAAAACATCAATTAATTCATTCGAATAATAAAATTGTCCGGCAAGGCCACCGAAACTATAAGTTGTATTACCGAGTGTAATAGCTGCGCCACCACTTTGTGGGTCGGCGTGTGGATGTGAATTCTGAAAGCCTATATTGAATAGTGTGGCTAATATTTCAGGTCTATCTGTGATAGATATCCCTGATTTTTGCCACTGAGCTTCTAACTCTTTGATAATCAAAGCACCGTAAAGATATGAATAGTAACGGTTATGTTCATCTGTTAGACGCGCAAATCGGGCGGCATCAATATCAGTAGTTGTGGCAGGATAGTCTAGTGCGTGTTCATATAGCGATTCGAGATACCAAGGTGAACTTATATTCTTTAAGTTATCTTCAACTTGGCGCGCAGTATCTTGTTTAATGCCCATAACACCCCAAGAAAATTGAGATTGATTACCCAAAATTTTGAGAGGAGAAAATACTGATTTGAATATCTCACGATTTGAATAGAAAAGGCGTAATTGTTCGACAATGAGTATGGAGACGATTAGACGAGAAGATACATTTGTTGTTGATGCTACTCCGTTTATGGCCAATTCGTCCTTAGCTACGGCCAATTTCAAAGTATTCCATTCATCTCCTTGTGCCCAAGTTTGGTTTGAACTTGTAGCATCTTTAAAATAATCATGTTGGGCATCTATAATCCCTGACGTCTTGGTAAAACCTAGTTCAACTGCAGTATAAACAGCCACGAGAGTAAATCCAATGATGGCAAATATGTAGACAATGATGGTAAATAGCTTTTTCATAATAGTTTTTGATCAGTCAAACTATATCATAAGCTATTGGCCATAGGGGATAACTAATTTTGGTCTACTTTGAATTAGTTATATAATAGTTTTATATTATTAACTTTAATGATTAAAATGAATCTAAAATCTTTGTTCGAGGGTAATTTGAGAGACACTGCTGTTCTTGCTCTGCTTGTAGCGATGACGGTAGTTACTGTTTCGGTTTATGGTACATCTGGTAATTCAGTTACACCTGTTGCAGCAAATAATTCTGCCGCAGCTTTAACTTCTATATCTTCAAATGGTGGAGGAGGTTCAGTAATTGTTCCAGCTGGTTATTCTTGCACCCCAAACCCAATTCCTGTAACAGGTGTCACTGCTAGAACGATCGGTGAGTCAAGGCTCGCTCTTTCTTATGATTCAAATAAAAAGGAAGCATTACTTACTGCAACGTTTATTTTATCTGTAAATGGCGGTAGTAATGGTGTCTATATATACCAATATCCAAGTATTGCATTTCATGATGCTAGTGGTAATTACGTATATGCAAATACACAGGTTAATCAACCTATAGTACCAATTACGAGATTAAGTCCAATGAAAGACAGTTACGGTCAAGTCGTCTATTGGGTTGCTCCAAACCGAAATGTTGTATTTACAGCTGTCGGAACCATTGATCCAAAAGTTCTCTTATCAGGTACTTATACAGCATCAGTTGATGGATTGATTGGTGAAAATACACTTACTAATCCTTTAGGATTTAAAATTGCTGTTAATCCAAATCAGACAAATTCACAAACTATTGTTGGTGAAATAACTCCTTACATATCTAATATCAATCCAAATCAGGTAAATGTTGGTGATAGTGTCACATTAACAGGTCAAAGACTCAATTTGGGTAATGTATATATTGATGGAAACGTTCTTCCAACATCAGGAAATAGTACAGGTATTCAGGTTGCTACAGATGGCTCGAGTATAATATTTAAAGTTCCGGCGCTCTCATCTGGTTGGCATTACGTCACTGTTAATAGTCCTAGTGGCATGAGTAACGGGGTAGGAATGAATGTATTGGTTCCAGTTCCAACCACTACAATCAATGCAACTCTCGACCCTTCTTCACCTATTGCTTCTGTAGTTAAAATCTCACAAATAGCACAGACTCAAAATGTTCCATTGGCAGTATTTGATTTGAAATCGAGTGGAACATCGACATTGCAAGGGTTTACTGTAAGCATAAATGTTACAGGTCAACCTATTTCCACATTATTCTCTAATGTGCAAATTAAAGTTGGTAGTCTAACCTACAGTGCCAACTCACTGGGTAATGGAATTGTCTCATTTACTAACATGATGATTCCTTTGCCTACAAATATAAATGTACCTATCACAGTCTTGGCTAATGTCGCCCAAGATACCAATGGCACCCTCAGTGGTTCAACTGCCGTTGTTAGTCTTGTTCCAAATTCAACGAGTATTACGGCTATAGATTTGAATTATAATTCAGCCCAAGTAAATAGTAACGGAATTATTTCTGGTGGGGTTATTAAATTCACTTCTTGTCCTACTTCTAGCTCTGCTACATATGTCTGCCCTACAGCAAATGTTCCTACAGTATCAAATATGTCTGTAATCCCTTCTACTGTTAATCAAAATCAGGGTGCCTCTACAACCGAACAAGTTACATTCACATATAACATAACAGCAGCAAACAACCCAATCTATATTAGTAAGACATATGGTAATGCTGTCTTTGCAACTTCAGTAGGGAATGTCGGATCAGTAACGAATGTCAGTTTTACGGATAATGACAGTACAAATGATGGGCCAACTTATTTCTACATTGCTCCTGGTCAGACGAAGTCATTCACAGCAATTGAACTCTTTAGAGGAATGGCTGGTTCAGTTAGTGGGGTATATAAGATTGTAGGTTTGAATTATGGCACCAACACTTCTGGCACAGGATCAACTCTTGTATCTTCGAATATTGGTCAGGCGTTAACTGCAACAATAGTCTTCTAGTTTAGGTTGTAATTAGCAAAAAAAGGCTAACCTAGGTTAGCCTTTTTTGCTATAGTGAAAGAGTAAGCATTCTTATTCGTCATCACTAATAACATGAAAAAATACATTTTACTCTCATTTCTTATAGTGTTTACAGTATTTGTTGGTAGTGTGCATGCTGAAAACTATTCATTTTCAAATGATTTAAGCGTTGGTAGTTCTGGGGCAGATGTTACAAGTCTCCAGACGTGGCTTATTTCAAATGGCTTTGACATACCTTCTATTAATTCAGGAGTCAGTTCAAAAGGGTATTTCGGCTCACAGACAAAAAATGCTCTTATTAAGTATCAACAGTCTGTAGGTTTTCCGGCATTTGGATTCTTTGGACCAATGACACGAGGATATATAAATGGTCAAAACAATCAGAACAATAATTCATTTAAAGTAAGTTCACCAAATGGTGGTGAAGTCTGGGTAAAAGGTACGACACAAAATATTACTTGGAGGGGTCCAGCAGATGTTCTTGCGCAAAAGGGTGACATTAAGCTTGAATATCCTCTACCTGCATGTGCCCAGCCAGGTCAAATTATTAAGTGTATGATAATGGTTCGTGCACCTATAACTATTGGTACTAGTGTAGATTTGAGTTCACGTTCATATGCTTGGTATGTTGGAAATCAACAAGGTTTAGCATGCATTCCTGAACAACCAAGTGCTTGTGAAGTACAGCCTGGTCAATATAAAGTCCAGATTTGTCCTGCTGACGGCTCAACTTGTGCTGAGAGTGATTCAACGTTCACTATTTCTTCAAGTACTGTAACTTCGAATAGTGCTCCAGTTATAAATGGTGTTGATGCTCCAACTACTTTATCTATTGGTCAGACTGGAACGTGGACTGTTCATGCAACAGATCCGTTGAATGGAACATTGGGTTATCAAGTAAATTGGGGTGATGTACCAACGTTCGCTTCAATGGATTGTCTTTCAGGCTTCACTTGTGATCCGAATGTTGGTGCAACTGTTGCTTCAGTTCAGCAAACTTCGGTATTTACACACTCATATAATTCTGTAGGTACATATACTATTAATTTCTATGTTAGGAATAGTGCGGGTCATGTAGCTAGAATTGGTTCGACAGTTGTAGTTACGAGTTCCGCCCAGACTTCAAATGTTCCTGATATTAATATCATTTCCCCAAATGGGGGAGAAGTATTTCAAGCTGGGACAAATCAAATAGTGACTGTAAATGTTACAGGAGATCAGACAAAGATAGGAAACACTATTAGTTTATTTTTACTTGATTCATCTGGTAATTTGAGTAATGGCTATTCTCTTGGAAGTTTTTCAAGTGGTAATACGGCTGGTCAAAAATCATTTCAGGTAAAATTGCCTTCTAATTATCTTGGTAACGATAAGATATATGCCACTCTTTCAACTTCTAGTCCATCAAGAATTTGCCGACCAGGCTATTTAGGTTGTGTGCCTGAGCCTATTATTCAAGCATATGATTACAGTGACAATCCATTTTCTGTGACTTCATATGAATATAGTAATAATCAGTGTCCAGCCGGCTTTACCTGTATCAAGAATTCCAACTAATTAGTCAAAATAGAGGAAAGTGTATAAATATTTGCGCGATTTAAAAGGTTGTGATATGCTCTTTCCTATTCGCCTACCTGGCGTTTTATTAGTCGGAAGACTGATAATTTATAAACTATTAATAACTTTATCTTTGGTTCACGCTGTTTGGCTTCACGCCTAAGCAATGCGAACCAAAGCACTAAACAAATAATACTATGGCAGCAGAATTCAATCGCACCAAGCCTCACGTTAACGTAGGCACCATCGGTCACGTTGACCACGGAAAGACTACTCTTACTACATCTATCCTTGCCGTTCAAGCAAAGAAAGGTCTTGCTAATAACAAGTCCTATGCTGATATTGCAAAGGGTGGAACAGTTCGCGATGCATCAAAGATCGTGACAATTTCTCTTGCTCACGTTGAGTATGAGACTCCTACTCGTCACTACGCTCACATCGATGCTCCAGGTCACGCTGACTATATCAAGAACATGATTACAGGTGCCGCTCAAATGGACGGTGCTATTCTCGTCGTATCAGCCCTTGATGGTGTTATGCCACAGACACGTGAACACGTCCTTCTTGCAAAGCAAGTTGGTGTGCCAAAAATCGTCGTCTTCTTGAACAAGTGTGATGCAGTTGAGGAAAAAGACCTTATTGATCTAGTTGAGGAAGAAGTGCGTGAACTCCTCACAAAGCAAGGTTTTGACGGTAAAGCAGCTCCAGTTATTCGTGGTTCAGCTCTCAAGGCTCTCGAAGGAGATTCAGTCTGGGAAG
>CAIRAF010000101.1 GCA_903876465.1 uncultured bacterium
CAGAGAAGATTGCTTCAATCAAGCTAACATTAATAGCCTTGAACGCATCTTCAACTGGTTTGTTCATATTAACACCACGTCCACGCAACTTTGGAAGACGTTTGATGATGTCACGCCATTCAGGACGGCGCTTGTTACCAGCACGAGCTGATTGACCTTTACCACCACGACCAGAGGTCTTTCCACGCTTGCCACCACGAGCAACGGTCATGCGCTTTTTATTCTTATGAACTCTTTGTAATTGATGGAATTGCATATATTTTAGTTAAAAGTCTGTAAAATCCTTAAAGTCGAAAGTTATTTAATCGATTTGGTATCCTTAACTACTTCAACCTTTGGGGCTTTACCTTGAATAGTTCGGCGATTGATTCTACTCAAATTATCAAGAGCAAGAATCATAGCGCGAGCGATGTTAACTTTGTTCTTTGAACCAGACATAATCTTGGCACAGATATCACGAACACCAGCAAGTTCAATAACTGTACGAGCTGAACTTCCAGCAACGATACCACTACCACGAGCTGGGAAAACCATGATGCGTGCACTACCGAACTTTGCTTCGGTGGCATGAGGAATAGTCATCTGAGCTGAAAGTGGAATCTTGATGAGATGTTTCTTTGCTTCACGTGTAGCCTTTTCAATAGCGAGTGAGGTGTCGATAGCTTTACCAAGTCCTACACCAACACGGCCCTTGCGATCACCAGCAACGACAGCCACACTGAAGTTCATACGGCGTCCACCAGAAGTCACACGAGTGACACGACGTATGTCAATCATCTTTGCGTCGAATTCAGGTTTGACGCGTTCACGAGGCTCACCACCACGGCCACCTGACCTTCCACCACGGCCACGAGAATCACCTGGAGTAGCACTTGTGCGACCACCCATACGAGCAGAGTCACGCATCTTACGTCCTGGAGTGATCTTGTTAGCTACAACAGGAGGGATAACCACTTCTGCATCAGCAGAAACTACTACTTCAGGAATTACTCCTGCTTGTTCATCTGTTATTTTCTTGATTGGGTCTTTTGGCATAGTAGTTTAATAAAATATTAGAATTGAAGTCCTCCCTCGCGAGCACCTTCTGCTACAAGTTTAATCTTACCAGCATAGAGATAACCTCCACGATCAAAGACTATCTTTGTTATCTTTGCAGCAACTGCTTTCTTTGCAAGTCCAAGACCAACTTCCTTGGCACGATCAGAAGGAGTCTTGCCTTTTACTTCTTTCGAAGTGAAAGCGACGAGTGTATTACCCTTAGTATCATCAATAATCTGAGCGTAGAGATACTTGTGTGATTTGAAAATTGAAAGACGAGGTCTGTCACTAGTGCCACTGATCTTGGCACGAACACGCGCATGTCTACGTGCAAATTTATTATTTTGAGTTTTAATAATTGATTTCATGGTTTTTTTGTTTAATTGATCATTGCGTCATTGAGCATTGATCATTTTATGCTACGCCGCCTTCTTTCCCTGCTTTCGGCGGATAACCTCATCCGAATATCTTATACCCTTTCCAAGATATGGTTCAGGTTTCTTTGTGGCACGAGTTACTGCAGCGAATTGACCAACGACTTCAGTATCAATACCTGAAACAATGATATTTGCTTTCTCTGTTGTAACCTTGAGACCAGCTGGAATTGGAAGTGATACTGGATGTGAAAAACCAACGTTTAGGACAAGATTTGTACCTTTAACATCAGCCTTGAAACCGATTCCTTCAATAACAAGCTTCTTTTCATATGCCTTGTGAACACCTGCAATCATGTTGCGGAGATGTGAAGCGTAAGTACCAATCATGGCTGCTGCCTGAAGTGTATTACGAGTCTTTTCAAGAACAATCTCGTTGTTTGCAATAGTAACTTTGACGTCATCACGGAAATTCTTTTTGAGTTCACCGAGAGGACCTTTGACAGACAAAACACCATTAACAAAAGTAACTTCTGTCTTGGCTGGGATGATTATAGGTTTTTTGGCAATTCTTGACATTGTAGTATTTAAAAATTATTACCAAATCTTAAAAAGAATTTCTCCACCAAGTTTAAGTTTCTTTGCATCAGAATCAGTCATGATACCTTTTGAAGTCGTAAAGATAGTATTTCCAAAACCACTTCGGAATGAACGGATATCTGCAGCCTTTTGGTACAAACGGCGAGATGGCTTGGAGATGCGCTCTACACCGTTGATGCGTGGTACTCCATCAAAAGTAATAATACCAAGTTCAATTTCTCTCTTTGTCTTACTCTTCTCTACAGAAGAAATGTAACCAGCTTTCTTCAAAACATGAGCAATATTCTCAGTGAGCTTTGAAGCAATAACAGTCACAGTAGCCTTCTTTGCATCACTACTGTTC
>CAIRAF010000102.1 GCA_903876465.1 uncultured bacterium
AGTAACTCCCGATAACTATACAGAACCTGTATTGATTAAAGTCTGAACATGTTTAAATATAAATAACAACGTCTTTGAAGTATGACAGACTTATCCAAAATGATTTCAAGTTCTTCTCACAAATCGAGTCCTGCTAAACTTGTTTCTACAACGAAGAAGACATCACCAACTAAACAAAAAGATGAATCTGATAGCCCTGCGTTCAGAAAAATGCGCGAAAGATTTTTCACAGAAGCCGTGGCAGAGGCGCTTAGCGTAAAAGTTAATTTAAGAAAGAGCAATGACATGGAACAAGTCTATGCAACTCGTATTGGCGGCATTTATTTCGATTTCATTAGAACATCAGACTCCTTCTTCTTTAAATTTGGTTCAGGTTTCTATAGAGCAGGATTAAACATAAAGAATAATCCACATGCTAAAGACCCGACATGGCAGAAATTATTTGAGTTCGTGGAAGCTGATTCAACAAAATATAGGAAATATGAAAAGGACAAATTCGTGTGTGGTGTAGGTGTTGTCGACCTTGATACAAAAGAAGAGGATTTTATTTCTCATCTCGTATTCGCTACAACTCACAATGACCTCCTATTCTTTACTGATAAAGGAAAAGCCTATCAGATAAAAATGTACGATATTCCTGAAGGAAAACGTGCCACAAAAGGCAAATCAGTGATGAATTTCCTTTCACTTTCTGATGGAGAAAAGATTACTTCTATTTTGCCAATGCCAAAAAATAAAAAAGAGGCAGATGGTTTGGCGCTTATGATGGTTACAAAGAATGGCACTGGTAAAAAGTCATCAGCAACTCATTTTAAAGACGTTCGTCGTTCAGGATTGATCGCTATTACTCTAGAAGCTGGTGATGAACTCATGTCTGTGTCATTTGTTTCAAAGAATGAGGAAGTCATGATTGCAACTAAGGAAGGTCAGTCAATCCATTTTGAGGAATCTGATGTTCGTGAGATGGGTCGCAATGCCGCTGGTGTGCGCGTCATCAAGCTCGGTAAGGGTGATGAAGTTATCTCTGCTGACGTTGTCTCAAAGGATGCCAAGAATCCAGCACTGTTTGTCATGGGTGCTAATGGATATGGTAAGAAAACAGATCTTTCTGAATATAAGGTTCAAAATCGAGGTGGTTCAGGCATTCTTACTATGAATGTAACAGCAAAAACCGGCCCACTTATGGCAGCAAAAGTTGTGACTGATGATGTTGAAGAAATCGTGGCAATGTCAAAGAAATCTCAAGTGATCCGCGTTGATCTCAAAGAAATCCCAACTCTTAGTCGTGCTACTCAAGGTGTTCGTGTTATGAAGCTTCGTGAAGGAGATTCATTGGCGAGCTTGATTTGTTTGTAGTGCATATTAACAGTTATGCGTTGCCACATATAACCGCTTGACGGTATAATATAGCCATGTTTTCAGACCCTTCAGTTAATCTCTCAAAGTTGGGTATTTCTCATGGCATGAAAGTAGTCGACCTTGGTGCTGGATCAGGCTTTTATACTCTCGAAGCTGCTCGTCTTGTTGGTCCCGGGGGACGAATATATGCCATAGATGTCCAAAAAGAGATTCTCGAGCGCATTCGAACTACGGGCGCTTCTCAAAACCTCCGCAATATCGAGGTAATATGGGCAAATGCTGAAAAAATTGGAGGTACTAAACTTCGTGAAGGTATTGCAGATAGAGTCATAGCTTCAAATGTACTTTTTCAAATTGAAAAACCAGAAGAATTTGCTTTAGAAATAAAACGTTTGTTAAAACCAAATGGAAAAATTTTGGTTATCGATTGGACAGCTGGAAGTCCTCTTGGTCCAAAGATTGTTTTTTCTGCAGAAAAAGCACAAATGTTATTTGAAAAAGCTGGATTTAAAGTCGATCAGTCATTCATGGCAGGAGATCATCATTATGGTTTGGTATTAACTAAGTAGATTATTTACTGAAATTTTTATGAAGATTACAAAATTCCAAATAATTGTCCTAGCAATATTCGTCATATTTATTATTGCTGGAGTAATTTCTTTTGCTTTATATAAAGGCGCAAGTGGAACTAGTACACAATTACCAGCTATTACGATTTGGGGTACATTTCCAGCAAGCACATTCAATCAATACGTATCTGACATAAATAATACAGCTACAACACCTATTTCTGTTACTTATAAACAAATAGACCCTTCAGTCTTTTCTTCACAATTCGTCGCTGCTCTAGCTCGTGGTACAGGCCCTGACGCCATTCTCATTACTGCCGATATGCTTCTACCGCATTTCGACAAGCTCGCTCTCATACCGTATACGGCTTTATCTGCTAGGACTATTTCAGATACATATATCCAAGAAGCTCAAATTTACACCAATTCTGCTGGTACCCTTGCTTTGCCATTTACTGTTGACCCACTTATCATGTATTGGAATCGAGACATGTTCAACTCTGCCGGAATAGCGACATACCCAAAGTATTGGGATGAATTTACAGATCTCAATCAAAAATTAACGACTAAGGATCAGAACGGCAATATAAGAAAGTCAGCAATAGCTATGGGTGATTTTACTAATATAGATAATGCTCGTGAGATTCTCGCTACACTTTTACTTCAGATTGGCAACCCAATCACAGCATATAATGCACAAGGCTCACTTCAAACAACATTCCGATCGACAGCAAAAGTTAACCCAGGAACAGTTCTAGATTTCTTTGCTCAATTTGTAAATCCAAACAATGTTAATTATTCTTGGAATCGAGGACAACCTGATTCGAAAACCGCATTTCTTGCCGGCGGTCTGGCAACCTATTTCGGATTTGCTTCTGAACTTAGTGATATTCGAACAAAAAATCCAAATCTTAACTTTGATGCAGCACCAATACCGCAAGTACGTTCTGGAGGAGTTAAAGCTACATATGCACGCATGTACGGACTTTCTATTGTTCGCTCTACGCCAAATGCCAATGGTGTTTATCAAGTTCTCTCTATGTTGACTGATCCCGCAGCGCTCGCCAAATTAGCTGCGACGATGTATCTGCCTCCAGTCCGAACTGATCTCATAGCCCAAGGCTCGAGTGACCCATATATTTCTATCTTTGACCGAGCTGTTTTGGTTGGAAAAACATGGTTGGATGCTGATCCTGTAGTTTCGAACCAGATATTTGGCAGTGTGGTAGAATCTATAACCAGTGGACAAGCTTCGACATATCAAGCAATCGAGAACGGTGGTATGCAATACGATGTTATCCTTCATCAGACCACAGGACAATAAAACAATGACTAATTATAGAAAAATAATTTGTAAGATAGCACCAAGTCTTCTCGTCCTCATAATTTTTAGTCTTTCATCTTTTAGTATTCCTTTTGTTAATGCACAAGGAGTCCAGACACTTACATCACCGAATAGTAACGAGAACCCAACGCAATCATCTTTTAAGGTTGTGGTTTGTGATGGTCCAGATATATCATCTTTATCATCGTCAGTTCAGCAACAATTATATTTACAAGCAGGGAAGACTCAGAGTAGTTACGTACCATGTAATTTCAACGGCGCAATGATCCAAGTTCAGCATTTGATAAATATTGCTATGGTTCTTGGTGTCTTTGCGGCTATCGTTCTCTTTACTTATGCAGGTTTCCTCATGATAACTGGTAAGGAAGATGATCGTAATAAAGCAAAGGACATTTTCCCAAAAATCTTCTGGGGGTTTATAATAATGCTGTCAGCATGGTTCATTGTATATCAGATATTAAGTTGGCTCACAGGAAATGGAACATTTACTAAATTACTCGGTAATCCATAATATTATGATCACACGTATAAAAAATTACAAAAATGTTCTAGTCTCTTCAGTTATTGTCGTGGCCATTGCAGTCATATTGCCACAGGTTAGTTATGCAGACAGAGCAGCTTATAATAACTGTCTCGATAAAGGCGGAAATACAAGGACGTGTCAGTATCTTTTAAGTGCACCTGCGACCAACTCAACAGCAAACAACACTCCTGCAACTCAAACAAGTAGTTCGGCTAACAATTCTGGAACAAACGGGAATGCAACTCTCCTACCTGCCGGAGGCAATCAACAAACTTTACCTGCCGGAGGCAATCAACAAACTTTGCCAGCTGGAGGAGAACAACAGACTCCAGCAAGTCAGATAACACCTAATACAAACACCAATACAAATACTTCCAATACTTCGGGTAATTCCGGAGGGGTTGTTACTCTTCAAAATCCTCTCAAGGGTGTAAATTCCATTAGCGATCTCATTTTGGCTTTCATGAAAATCGTAAGTTATTTGGCTGTTATCGCCGGTGTACTTATGCTCATGTGGGTTGGTCTACAGTTCGTCATGGCTAGAGGAAATCCTGAAGAGATCAAGAAAAGAAGTAATGAACTTCTCTGGATTGTGATTGGAATCGCCGTCATTCTCGGTGCTCGTATCTTGGTTAGTGTTATTATTAATACACTCGAAGCTACGGGAACTGTGAATTCAGCAATTATTCAAAATGATCGAAGCGCCATTAATAGCCAATAATAATTATATGAAGAAATTTTTAATTGTCAGTAGTATGTTGCTTGCGCTTGTTATCTTTGTGGGCCCAGTAGTTACGTCAGCTGATACTACATTTAATATTGGCTCAGGTGGCGGAGTAGGGGTTTCATCTTATGGTAGCCCGTATTCATCATATGGCAGTTCTAACGGTTCAAGTATGCAATGCGGATCAAATTCTCTCACACTTTGTTCTGTTATTAATCGTATTGTTGGCTATTTGAATCAAATCCTGTTCTTGCTCATTGGCTTAGCAGTTGTTGTTTTCGTATATTATGTCTTTAAATATTTCATTCAACCAAATGAGGACAGAAAACAAGCAGGTCAATACGTTATGTATAGTGTCATAGGTTTCTTCGTCATTCTTTCAATGTGGGGCTTGGTCAACATCCTTCAAAATACCTTTGGTCTTGGAAATAGTGGTTATGGTGCAACTTCATGGAGTCAGATTCAGAACATTTTTCCTAGATAAACTAATCCACACATAGTATTGCTCACTTATAATGAGCTAAGGTATAATATAGTCATCGAATATCCATTTATTATCCATTATTAATAAGAATATGAAAAAAATAATTGCAATTACTCTCGCTTTTGTCCCAGCTATTGCTAGTGCTCAAGCTATCACAGACGTTAACTCACTCACATACAAGTTGACCAATATTGGTAATACTGTTTTGGCACTTCTCGTCGCATTTGCTTTCTTGTACGTTGTCTTCAATGTTGTTCGCTACATCATGGCTGCAGAAGATCCAGAAAAGAGAAAGAGTATTGGTTCCGCTGTAATGTGGGGACTCGTTGGTCTCTTCGTCATCGGTTCTATCTGGGGCTTAGTCGCTGTTTTGTCAAATACATTCAGAACAAATAATAATGTTCCTACTCAGAATATCCCAGTATTGAACTATCCTCCACAGGTTCCTTAGTCTTTGGTTGACCCTTCATGATTCATCTTGTAAATATTGCTCATGCAGCTCCAGATCCTACAGCAGCTTTTGCTTCTGCGGTTGATCCTATAATTGCCAATATTTTGGACCCAATAGTAATGCTCATGTTTGCAGTTGCTGTTGTTGTCTTTGTATGGGGTATTGTTGAAATGCTCATGCACGGAGATGATTCTACTGCTCGTGAAAAAGGACGTAACCATATGCTCGGGGGTATTGTCGGTATAGTCATCATGGTGTCAGCTTGGGGAATTATATTTTTCATTTCAAATACCATCGGAGGCAAATAGATTAAATAAAAATTTAGAT
Organism: uncultured bacterium; assembly: GCA_903876465.1. GTDB lineage: Bacteria > Patescibacteriota > Minisyncoccia > Phycocordibacterales > PALSA-1337 > C7867-002. The sequence continues at coordinate 5,783 of CAIRAF010000102.1, forward strand.
AAAAAAATGGGCAGAGAAAGAGTCTCTGCCCATTTTGCGTTGTTGTCAGTTCAATAAAATGTTCCAACAACATATTCCAAGACGATGGGTCCAGTGTTCACCAGACCGCTTATTCGCCACTGCCAATCGTAAATTGGCGCTTTGTCCGTATGAATGATCACCCCATGACTAAACTTGTCAGGTGGTGCATTTGGACGGTTTATGTCTCGGGCCAGGTATTCAGTCGCCTCGCCTTTGATGATCCTGTAACTCACATGCTGTCCGTTTACTGTTGCGATAGCAGGTGTTGACCAGTTCCCGGTTAGCACGACCGTGTTTGTCACGTAGTGCCAGGAAGCTGCTGAGGGAGGAGGGGAAGTGTGCGCCGTTGGCGAAATCCCGTCCACTTGTTCTGGAGCTCTTGAAGGCCCCATGCTTCTGTTTGCTGCGATGATTTCCACTCCGACGAGTGCTATAACCATCACAATCAACCAACCCCATCTTGTTTTGCTCTTTTTCATTATTTTCCTTTGTTTGAACCACCACCTCGTGGGTTAACGATGACGTGGAGATCTCTCGCCCCACCGGAAACCTTAAGCTCATCGAAGTTGTAGTTTTTATCGGCTTCTGCCAGTAACGTATTTGTTTTCACCCGTTCATGGGCGACGTCCGTAGTTATTGGTTCGTCGTCGTGTTTATTAGACATTGCGATTTCGGCGTCAGCTGCTTTGTGGAAGGCAGCCATTGTCTTCAGCCTAGCCTTCCCGTTCAGGACAGCGATTTTGATGCCGTTTTGAGCTTCCTGGATTTTGAGAGGAGTGACGACCTCGAGACAAATGTCGATGATTCTCGCACCGCAGACACTTTCAGGAAGGATTTGCCTGAGGTGTGCATGAAGTGGGTCTGATACAATCTTGCCACTTTTGTTCATTTGACTGATCGTCGCCCTCTTCGCGAATTCACCGAACTTCGTTTTGACTTGAAGCTCGATGACCTTCTGAATCTGGTCCCACTTACCATTACCGTATTTGACCCAGATCGAGGGATGTCTCATTGATACTTCACACGAAAAGGAAAGTTCTCCAGTTGTGTTTACGCCGTCCCTCGATTCGAGTTTGACAGGGATTTTTATGGTCGTTGGCGTTGCATTGACCACTATCGTTTCAATCCGTAGGTAGGGTGCCAAGAAGACATCCTTGTCGACGACCATGTCACAGCCTCGCCATTTCAGAACTCGGCCAAACCATTTGATTACGCCGATTTCTGTCACACCTGCTTCGTTCACACCATGCTCCTTGCGTCCAAACCACATCATGGCAAATGCAAACCCTAACGGGAGAGCTGCCCAAAATGATCCGATTAACGCGATGAATGGAGTGATAATGAAGAATCCGATGATTATCAACATGATAGTTCCGGTAACAGGGTTACCGAAAATACCATATGACGGTCCTGTCGTGACAGCCGGTTGATTTCCGGCTCCACGATTTCCAAACATCTTTCCAAACAGTTTTTTCAACTGAAGGAAAGGAATTGCAATTAAGTTCAATAAGTTCACAATGTTCCTTTGTTCTACTTCCTTTTGAAGGGAAGTTTGGTTAACCATATTCTCTTTTCAGAGAGCAGTATTGGCCACTCAGCCAATACCTTACTACTTAGTGTCTATATTAGCATACAAAATGGTAAAAGTCAAGGGCTGATATTGTGCTTAAAAAAGGCCCCGTTACTAGCTAAAATGGAAAATTATATAAAAAGAGAGGCCTACAGTATTGCACTGTAGGCCCCATTGTAAAGAACAAGTTAATTCGTCAATTAGTGGTACGGCACGAATATCCGGTTAGGAATACCGGGTGACGTACAATACCTCTGTTGAGACTGATAACCCCAATTGTTACCTCGACGACAATTGTTTCCCCAGGTGTTACCGGGAATCGAATAGACCTGGTAGTAACTGGTGTCCACGAAGACTGGTCGAGAATTGACCGTAGCCACAACCTGTTGTTGGGGCTGATCAACTTCGCCGATGTAGTGATCATCGTCACTTGAGTTTGCTGAGTCATTAATCACACTTGGCTCGGTATGGGTTTCCGGTTGGGTTGGTGCCGGAGCCGGGAGCCAGATGTTGGTGATAGTCATCGCAGGCGCTTCCTCGGTGATGTTGTATATCTTTTGACCGATGAAACTACCGCGATCAAGGTTGTTATTCCCGCTCACAGTGATAGTGGCAGGACCTGAACCGACTGCTGTGGGTATGTCATGGTGGCGGAATAAATACAATCCGCCGAGAACCAAGAGTCCCAAGATAAGCAACAGCAGTATCCATCCCATAAACGCTTGGCGCGCGGTGTATTGGGGTGTAGAACGTGTCTGGTTTCCCAAAGCCGTCGTGGCATCGTTCAGACGATTCCCTAAAGCATCGAGTGCTTTGGTCTGCTGATCAAACAAGTTGCGCATATCGTTGGCCGTAGCCATGGTGCCAAGATTGCTTGAGACCTGCTGCCAGGATTCTCCCAGTGTTTCAAGAGCCTTGCGGACCCTGGGGAGTTCCTCTGAGATAGAAGCAACAATCGCTTCGTCTTCTGCAGATACGGTCAGTTTTTCGTTCAGCGTGGCGATTTGAGCGGTAAGTGCCAACATTTCGGTCACTTGCTTTTCGGTAGCCGCCGGCTTGGCAGTCTTTGCCTTTGCCGACTTTTTCACTGGAGCTTCCACAGGCGAATTTGCTGGCGGAGTGGCTGCAGTTTTCGCTGGCTTCGGCGAAGTTTTCGCCGCAGGGGGAGTTGCGCTTGTTGCAGGCTTTTGCGAGGTTTTCGCTGGAGCCGGCAAAGTTGATTTGATCTCAGCAAGTTGTTCGGGCGTGATATCAAATGAATAGACAACAGGGTCGCTGTCCTTGGTATTGGCAGGGTCGTTGCTTAGTGTGATGATAGCAAAGAAAAATGAGTCACCATTCAATGCCTGCTCCAAGTCGCCGTTGAAGTCCTCAAAACCGAGGACCTTTGTTTCGTTCACGCCCAAGCTGACAGTAGCTGTCAGCCGGTCTTTAATTTTCGACGTATCCTGGTTTACGATGCAACAATCAAATTTTGCTGGCGTAAGAATTCCCGTGAATGAGAATTTCCATTTGTTCGTGTCGAACAGGATACTTTCGTAACTAATGCGGTCCATCATTGACTTTGTCGTAGCGGGCTGTGTCATAGCGTTTGCTTTCTTTGAGTTTTGCGAACTAGTCGCTTAACTCGGGTTTATTGTTGTCAAAGTGCCTGAAATCGTTAGATTTCCGAACACCTTGGTTTAGCTGCAAGGTTTACTGCTATATATATGTATACTACAAATAGTGACAAAAGTCAAGTGCCAGCATATGGCCTATTCAAATAAAAAAAGATAAAAAATCACCCAGCCGCGTTATACGGCTGGGGAGGTGAATAAAGACTATTTTGGGGCATGATTTGAGGCTTCGAGAGCCACTGCATCGGCGTGCGACTGTATCGCTGTAGTTGCAGATAAAGCAATCTTTTCAATCTCTGACTTTGTTTCAGTCTGTGAATGGACATAGACGCATACCACTCCAGATTTTTGAAATCTCTCCTTGAGACGAGAATTCTTTAAATGATGATATCCTGACCACATCCAAGCGATCACAGGAATTATCTGATCACGAGCGGCAAAAATCAGACTGAGTCCATTTCCATTACCTGCGATTTTGACTAGCACCGCCACAGGTCGTGTATCCAGATTTTTGAAACTAGCGAGGGTAATTCCATCACCGTCAATAATCTTGGGATCAGTGATGATCTTCGGATTAGTGACGGTTTGAATGGTGACGTTTTCCGGAAGTCCCTGGATCTTGAATTCGTTTAAAATTCCATTTTCAATCCGGGGGTTTGGTTGCGTGTCGCCGGTGTAGAGTAGAACGATTTGTCCGTCTTGCTTAACTTTTTTTTCCTTGCTCATTTGCAATTAATCTATATTGGTTTGTGTTTGGGGTGGGGAACTGTGAAGCTGTTCAGAACATAAAATAACACGTTTAGAGTGTTAGGTCAAATTATATTATGTTGTGCCGGGGTAGTCGAAATCCGACAGATAAGTTATTGTGCGCGGGAGAGGACTCGAACCTC
>CAIRAF010000103.1 GCA_903876465.1 uncultured bacterium
CAAATTTAGGATTCTTATCATAAAGATCAGTCAACTTGTCTTGAAAAGCGCTGAATTTAAAGAACTAGTTTTCTTCTTCAATAATTTCTAATTCCTGTAAAGGATGAAGTGGGCATCTACCATTTACCAATTCTGAATCAGTTTTCTCAAGCTCACAACCAATGCAATACTTTGTAGAATAATTTTTCTTGTAAATAAAGCCGTTTTTATTCACCAATTCCCAAAATGCTTGAGCCGCCCTCTTGTGATGAGCATCGGTTGTACGTATAAAATTTATCTCTGGGGTGATGCCAAGAACAATCAGAAGTTCCTTATACTTCAATGAAAGACCGTCTACATATTTCTGTGTATCAATATTCTGTTCTTTAGCTTTACGGAAAATCTTAATTCCATGCTCATCAGTTCCTGTATTAAAAAATACTTCATATCCAGCCAGCTTCTTTGACCGCGCAATGATATCAGCACGAATAATTTCCATGGCGAAGCCGATATGTGGTTCAGCGTTCACGTACGGCAATGTTGTCGTTATGTAAAATGGCTTGTTTGCAGACATAGTGAACGTAAATATTATTTTAAACCTGCAGATTTCTCTGTGGGATGAACAAGGGTATTTTCTATTTTCTTTCTCTTTTCTACATCATAGACATATTCCATGAGAGCTGCAGATAGTGGAACAGCGATGATAGCACCTAGTACTCCGGCCAATTTTGCTCCGATGACCAGAGCGATAATGACGATGATAGGCGAAATACCGACGATCTTTTTGACTACCAAAGGATAGAAGAGTTGGCTTTCAAACTGATAAATGATGACGTAGAGTCCCATAAGTAGAAGTGCTGTACCAGTACCAAGATCGGTATAAGCAACGAGAATAGCTGGTACTGAAGAGATAATAGGTCCAAAGATAGGTATAAGTTCAAATACTCCAGCTAGTACTGCTAGAACAAGTGCGTGTGGTATACCGACTACCATAAGGACAAGATACACAAGAACACCGATTAATATTCCGAGAAGGATCTGTCCTTGCAACCATGAGCCAATCTTTCGTCGTGCTCTTCCCCACAGATTAATGATGTATTCATGACGATGAGTTGGAGTAATGATACGCAAGAAGTTTTCTACTCCATCTTCTTGAACAACAAGATAAAATGACAAAACTATAATTAAGAAGAATGAGAGTACGCCACCAAAGAAGAAACTGGCGGTTTTGAACGCTCCAGCCGTTGTGCCAGTGACCGCAGATTGAAGTGTACCTACAAGATCAGCAACAGAAATACTTGAAACTGATGAACCTGCACTTGGACCAATATTAATGCCGAAATCACGAATTGGACTCCAAATATCATCTACAGATATTGTTTTTGGCAAACTCGACAAGAATGAGATCGAATCATTGATCAAAAGTGGCATGAAGAAAACCAAGATAAGAGCGATGACCAAAGCCAAAGTAAGATAAATAAAGACCGCTGCAATAATTCTATGTATATGAAATTTTCCAAGACGTCTGACTACAGGTTCCAGAGCTGAAGCAATAACTACCGCTGATACAACAACAAGGAGTACGTCACGTAGATAAAAGAGTGCGGCAATAACAATAACAACGAGGAAAAACCTCACTATTGTGCCAGTACTTATTGAAAATCTTTCATTTGGAGCGCTAAACATACCGCTACTATATCACATTTATGCAAAGGTGAAATATTCCTTAAATTGAGAATCATCCTTATATTTACCAACAATAGCCATATTAAGACTCCTATCTACAAAAATTTCATTAGCCAAATCTTTGATCTGCTCCGCCGTAACAGCCTGTATCTTTGCTGTAATCTCTTCCGGACTCTCTATCTTCCCTTTAACAATCTCCTGATACGCACAGAATTCGCCTCGCGCATCAGAAGTCTCAAGACCTAGAAGCATATTTCCTGACAAATAATCCTTAGCCTTCTTTAACTCCGCCGGAGAGACGAGTTCAGTCTTCAATTTCTTACATTCCTCCAAAATACCGACAATCGCTTCTTTTACTCGAGTATTATCGACACCAGCTGATATTTCAAAGACACCATGATCTGTATACGCATCTTGGTCAGCGTTAACGTAATAACATATACCGAGCTCGTCACGCATCTTTGCAAAGAGTCTTGAACTCATACCCTTTCCTAATATTGTCGATAGGATAGTTATGATTGGTGCGCGTGGATCAGTGACACGAAAACTTCTAACACCGATTATAAGATGCGTCTGATCGGTTTCCTTAAAATAAGTCTTTATTGTTGGAGCAGATTGGGATTCAGTAACAACTAGTTTGGCTTTCTTTTTACTTGTCTTAATAGGTGCAAAAGCTTTACTAATTTGATCAACAATCTTTGGTTCATCGAAAGAACCAGCTACTATAACAATGGTTGACTCAGCGACATATTGGCTATCTTTATAAGCAACAACTTGATCTCGAGTAAAAGATTTAACATTTTCTTCAGAACCAATCACTTTCCAGCCAGCAGGCTGATCACCATACACAAGCTCCATGAATACATCCCCAACAATCCTTTGAGGAATATCTTTATACATACGCACTTCCTCAACAATAACCCCCTTCTCTTTTTCCATCTCTTCCTTTTTGAAAAGTGGATTGAGGTATATATCAGAAAGAATTTCTAGAGACGTATCGAACTGGTGTGGCGCTGTCTTAACATAGTAACCAGTATATTCATTTGAAGTAAAAGCGTTGTACTGAGCACCTATACCATCAAGCTCACGTGAGACATCAGTTGCATTTGGACGTTTTGGTGTACCCTTGAAAAGCATATGCTCAAGGAAATGAGACAAACCGTTAGTCTCTCGATTCTCATATTTTGAACCGGTTTCAGCCATAACAAGAACAGTTACTGATGGATGGTCAGTAATAGGAACTGTTATGATGCGCAGACCATTTTTAAGAGTCGTCTTATTGAATTTCATCTATTAAATCTAACAGAAAATAACAATTTGACCTAATTAATACTACCAGAGTTAGTTAAAATCAATACTTCCTCCTTCTTCAAGTTTTATGAATTCGATACCATTAGCAACAAGAATCTTCTCTGGCAACAGATGTGCCGTTGGGATTCGCACTGCATCGTGGACCGGAAAAGCTTTCTTTGGCTTCAATTGCAAAGCAAAATCAATTGCTTCGGATATTTTCATCCAAGGACCAGCAACTGGAAGTGCCAAGATATCTATTTCTTTTAATGGGTTTGTGAAAGCGTCTCCAGGAAAAAATAAAGAGTTTTGGATTAAGAAACCAATATTAGACATCAAAGGTAAAGATGAATGCAATACAGCATGATCTTTTCCGAGTGCTTCGATGCGTACACCTTTCGTATCAATTACATTACCATGCTCCATGACGTGATGAGTGACCCCCTCTTTGGCCAGAATAGCCCCAACGCCTTTATCAGTAATAATTTCAACATTCGAATTATTTTTCAATAACTCTTTCAATGATTCAACATGAAAATGATCAGCATGTTCATGAGTAATAAGTACAATGTCTATCTTATTTACTTTTGAATGCTTTTCAACACTATAAAATCCAGGATCGATAAGTATGCGACGTGAATGACCATCCTTCGTTTTAAGATCAATAACTAAACAACAATGAGATATTTTATGTATGTGCATGGAATAACTATAACATGAGTGAAGAATATGAATTGTGAATCAAGGTGTACGTAGTAGGTGATATATAAAAACACCCCGAGGCCAAAGGCGTTCGAGGCGTAAAGATTGGAGCGGCCGTCAATTATGACTGGCGCATGGCTTTGGCAGTTTCCTGGCCGATTTTTTCGGCATGCCGGTCCAGGCGGGCTTCAAGCTGTTTGTTCTTGCAGTGAATAAGGGCGATGACGCCGGCGATAGCCCAAAAGACAAGGCCTAGGCCAGCGACGAAAATCAGGGCGACCCCGATGCCGAACAGGATAAAGGTAACAAATGCTTTGCCCCATTGTTTCTGGCCGAGGAAGTATAGCGTCGGGAATACGAATGCGATCAGTCTCATAGTTAACTCACTTTGTTTATTGGATTTTTATTGCTGCAAACCGGACAGAATGTCACGGCGTTCAATAGATAACATATATACATACTGACATTTTGTCAAGTCGTACCGAAATGCTTAAATAATTGTCCTTACTTACTCAAATATGCTATTAGTTCTTCAATTTTAATTCTCTCTTGCTTACCACTATCACGATCGCGTACTGTAACACCAGTTCCCTTTTCAATAGTGTCAAAATCAACAGTCACACAATATGGTGTACCTATCTCATCTTGACGGCGATATCTCTTACCAATATTTCCATTATCATCAAAAGTGACCGCACCTAGATTACGAGAGTTAAAATCCTTTTTAATCATGTCGTAAATTTCTTTTGCTTTTTCGACTAGGACTGGCTTATTTTTAAGCAAAGGAAAAACTGCTACACGATATGGTGCAACTGATGGCGCAAGCTTCAAGAATACACGTTTTTCTTCTTTACCATCTTCATCTTTCATTGTGTCTTCCTGATACGCATCTGTAAGTACAGCGAGTACTGTTCGATCAAGACCAAAAGATGGCTCTATACAATGAGGAATAAATCTCTCTTTCTTTTCTTCATCAAAATATGACAAATCTACTTTACTGAATTCGCTATGTTGCTTCAAATCATAATCAGTACGATATGCAAGACCGTAAAGCTCCTTCCTGCCAAATGGCCATTCGAATTCAAAATCTATTGTTCGCTTTGAGTAGAATGCTCGATCAGCTTCTGCAATCTCCAATTCATAAACTTTATTTTGAGTAAGACCAACATCGCGAGTAAATGCTTTCATCTCATCTCTGAAATGGTCAAATGTCTTCTCCCAATCTTTTGGATTGACGAAATACTCTATCTCCATTTGCTCAAATTCCCGGGCACGAAATAGGAAATCGCGTGGAGCAATTTCATTTCTGAAAGCTTTACCTATCTGAGCCATACCAAAAGGAAGTTTTGGATGGAACGTATCAAGAATATTTTTGAAATTTACGAACATACCTTGAGCAGTCTCTGGACGTAGGTATGAAATAGAAGTTGCGTCTTCAGTAGCACCAATATTTGTCTTGAACATCATATTGAACTGACGTACATCACCGATCGCATTACCGTCTGGACTCTTTATACCCTTCTCTTTTATCTTGGCATTCATATCTGACAAAGACATACCTTTGACATCTATACCTGCGGACTCAAGAAGATGATCGGCGCGATATCTCTTCTTTGTCTTTATATCTTCAACCAGTGGATCAGCAAAACCAGCAACGTGACCACTTGCCTCCCAAGTGCGAGGATTCATGAGTAATGCCGCGTCTACAGCATACATATCATCACGATCATCAACGAAACGCTTCCACCAAATTTTCTTTATATTATTCTTAAGTGCAACTCCAAGTGGCCCATAATCCCATGTTCCAGCCAAGCCACCATAAATTTCAGATCCCTGAAAGATGAAACCTCTTCGTTTGCACAATGAAATCAGCGACTCCATTGTGTCGTTTCCTTTACCTGCTGCAGTGCCAGGCTTTTTTCCTTCTTTTGTATTCATCAGAGCATTCTATCCCAAAACAGTGCTTTTTTCTACTGGACGACGGTTTCGTCGCCTGATTTATAGACAGGATCAGTACTATAACTTGTAGTCAAATAATCCTGCATACTAGTCAAAGTGGCTTGTGTAAAATCATCCACAGCATTAAGTGAGGCCTGATTTATTAGCACAGGATCAGTAGTGATTTGTATAACACTAGGCTGAAAAGCTATTTGGAAATCAACTTCTCGACGTTTTGTGGCATCCGTTGAATATGGACTTATGGATCCAGCGTTCCATGTTATGGCCCCAGTATTTTGATCATACGTAACATTTTCAGTTGAAGGAGAAACGTTCCCCATCCAAGTTACATAAGGTGGCAAAGTTGCTACAACCTGCGCATTACTAACTGAACTTGTAGTGTTACTTATAGTCCATATGACTGTATACGTGGTCTTTTGTTCAGCTTTTGGTGGTATTGGGCCAGTGTTTGTAAATGGCCCTACACTTCTTACAATACGTCCAGATAAGCCGATATTCGATGCGACATTAATATTTCTACTTATTGAAGCAGAGAGAGAACCTGATACTCCAGATTCTTGAGTGCGATCAGCTGCTACACTGGCAGAAATATTTATATTTGGATTCACTGTATTACCAGAAGATCCAGAAGTTATATTCGGAGTAATACTGAATGAAACTGTGCCATTTGCTCCAGCAGAAATTGAAGCGAGTTCTGGATTTGTCTGCTGATTCCATATAATTTGATTTTGAGCAGAATCAAAATATCCCAAATCTGGCTGAACTTTAGTCTTATCATAAGCAGTTCCAGACAAACTTACAGTTATGACTGCGTTCGATACAGATACCGGTAGGTTATTGAACCAAGAAAGTACTACTCGATTTGGAGAATTAAAATGACCGACAACATCTGCTGAAGTTGTATTGTTATCAATACCAATACCTAGACTAACGAATGGTTTTTCAATACTGACATTTTGAGTCACTACCCCATATTGTGTACCGATAACTGAAGTATTCTTTGAATCTCGTGCGCCAGTAGAAAAATGAAATACTCTTGTATCAGTATTCTCACCCACCAATTTTCCATGTATGACCACCACTTGCTCAGCACCTGCAGGAATATCACCAATTTTCCATGTCGCATTATCAGATAGTGCAGGAATATTGGAAGAAATAAATGTAAATCCAAATGGATATTCTGCCTTAAGCAAGACATTCTTGAGTACATCTTGGGAATTTGATTTGAGCTTTACCGTCATATCGAATTCCTGTCCTGAAGTTATACTCGTAAAAGAAGTGGCTGTGACTATTATTGGTGAGGAATTTATCAAAATATCATATGTAGCGACCTTGGTGAAAATAGCAGATGAACCTTTTATTTGATAAGTTAGTGTTGCCGTAATAGTCTTTTGTGTATTTTCTTCTCCAAAAATAATAGCTGAGACAGACGTCGAAGTAGAATGTCCAATTGGCACATCTCCGAGTAATTGTTCATACGAAGAGAGTACCTTTGTAGAATCAGCTGGATCCGTAGCTCCTGCAGGGAAATCAACAGACATATCGACTAGTTGTAAATCAGCATTATTGTTGTTTGTGACTTTTATCCCAAACGTAACTGGCTCACCACCTGGAACAGATACCGGTCCACTTATGTTTACGTCAATATTATTTCCTGAAATAAGATTCGAACCATTTAAGAATAGGTATAGACCTCCCCCAACAGCCAGTACACAGAAAATAACTGAAGCAATTAAAAATTTAGTGAAAAATGACATCGAGTGATCTTCATATACATCATTCAAGTGAGTTTCCTCTACAGACTCAGGCTCTTCTGCCCAGCCAGATTTTACATCAGTCTGTGTATCTGAAAATCGAAGTTTGCGTCGTGTACGCACATCAGGAGCACTGCGAGAATACAGTGACTTCTTAAGTTCCTCAATACGATTTTTATCGTCTGCTGGGGGCATTTGTAATATTGTACCACTAATTACAGATGTGATTCTCGAAGTGCCTTGTTGATATGTTGATTCATGGAGACACGTGATTCTTTAAGAGAAGTGAGTATTTCTAGACTTATTTCATTAGATTCAATTTGAGCTTTTAATTCAGATAAGATTGAAACATAGCCCAATCGATGAAGTATGCGGGTAACAATTAATGATTCGAGTGTCTTTGTACCTTCAATACTAAGTTCTTGATTAATCCGTAAGAAAGAAAATAATGAATCCAATGTCACAAATAATTCTGGGTGAGCCTCTTCACCTTGGAGTAGACGGTTAAGAAGTAAGGCTATGCGAGCAATTAATTCTTGTTTAAGATCACCAACGTTCCCTTTTGCCTTAATGTCAGATGACTCCTGCGCATTTGTCAGTCTCCAATATTCTTTACCACGAACAAACGAAAACACTCCGAGAGAAAAATCTTGAATGAATGGTCGTAATTTTGATTTCTCAAAACGGATTCCTTGAGCTGTTGCGCGAATTAGTCCAAGATCTTTAGTAAAAATTGCCAATAACTTCCCCGCTTCACCTGTATGACGTGAGCTAATAATAAACCCTTGAGTTGTGTGAATAGCGTACATGTTAAGCCTTCAAGCCTAGAGCATCACCAAATTCAATAGAAGTAATACCTGCAGTCTTCTTTATTTCATTTTCATATTTATCAACTATTGATTTCAAATCAGCGGGAACAATTAGAGAAGCTTTGTCACCAACAGATAAACCTTTCTCCTTTCTCATATCTTGAACTTTGCGAATAAGTTCACGGTACTCACCTTCTTCTCTGAGCTCGGCAGTTAAATTCAAATCAAGTTCAACTTCTTTTTCAATTGAAGAATCATTTGTAACTGATTTTACATTAACTTCATCTTTGACTAAATCAATTAATTGAGCAGAGTTTTTCGAATTAAATATTGAAGATTCTAATTTAACCTTGAGTGAAGCAAGTGGCTGACGTACATTAATCTTCGCAATCGTTCGCGCCTCAAGACCTTTTGAAGATAAAGTTCTGACAACTTCCATATCTTTCAATAGTTGTTCGTCCACCTTCCCCGCAATAGGCCATGATTCCAAATGAACACTCTCTTTTTTATCGGCCTCCTCCGGCCCAAGCTTCTGCTTGCCACCTATTTCTCCATAAATAAATTCACTAAAGAAAGGTGTAAATGGTGCCATAACTTTCGCCAAAGTTAACAAAACATATTTTGTTGTCGCCAAAGCCGCTTCTTTATCAGCCACATCTTCCCCTTTGAAACGATCACGTGAACGACGAAGATACCATTGAGATAGATCAGCAACGAATTCACGAATCTCACGAGTTGGTTCGAGAAATACATATGCGTCCATATTTTTTGTCACATTCGCGACAAGCTGATTGAGTCGAGCAATGATCCATTGATCAGTGATGTTCTGCGAGCTTTTTTGTGATTCTCCTAACTCCGGACTACTAACTCCTAACTTCTTGTCATCATAAGTCTTATAGAATGTCGTGACATTTGCCACAAGATTAAATACTTTCTTGATGATCTCATCAACAGTCTTTTCATCAAAGTTTTTAGACTCACCAGGCTGGTTAACAGAATACATCCAGAAACGCAAAGCATCAGCTCCATATTTATCCATCATGTCCCAAGGATTCACAACATTACCAATTGATTTAGACATTTTCTTGCCTTCACTATCCAAAATATGACCGAGACAAATAACGTTTTTATAGACCTTACCTTTACCCATGAGAATACCGATTGCATGCAATGTATAGAACCAACCACGCGTTTGATCTATAGCTTCTGAAATAAAATCGGCCGGAAAACCTTGAGCCTTTTTAAATAGACTCCCATCTATCTGTTTCTTATTCTCAAAAGGATAATGATCCTGTGCGAATGGCATGCCGCCAGAGTCGAACCACACATCCATCACTTCCTTAGCACGAGTCATTCCTCCGCCACATGAACATGATAATTTAACCTCATCTATAAATGGCTTGTGTAAATCAAGCTCAAATTCCTTATTATGTGGAACAATTTTGAAATTCAATTCTCGCACTCCTGCTTTATTTATATAATTTTCATTTTCATATTTCGCTGTTTGTTCCCTATCCCATCCATTGGCGGCAGCAATAAGCATCATAGCTGGGCTACCATGAGTAACTATCAGTATATTTTTTCCAGAATATTTAGACTCAATGTCATATAAGAAATTACCTACACGAGTTTTTACATCGGCATGATTTTCTCCTCCTTTTGGTCGGTCTACGAAGCGATTTACATTCAATGGAAAAACTTTCAATAAATGTTCCAATGACATGCCATCCCATTCGCCAAGCTGAATTTCTTTTATTCGGTCATCAGTAATCAATTGATCGTCTTTGAGACCAAGGACATTCTTAACAATATGCGCTGTCTCCTGTGTGCGCATAAAAGGTGAAGCAATTATAAGGTCTATTCCTTTTCCTTTGAGTGTCTCTGCAGACTTTGTCGCCTTATCCTTTCCGTGTTCAGTCAAATGATTAATCACAGTAATATCGCTATTCAAAATATCTTTAGCATTATCTTCTGCCTCACCATGACGCATAACGTGATAAGTATTTTTTGGTTTAACTAAAATCTCCTCAATTGAACCAACGACTTTTCGGGCATGACATTTATCACATGACCAGATTGGCAATGGTGTTCCCCAATAACGTTCACGTGAAATAGCCCAGTCCTTCACTTCGCGAAGCCATTCACCGAAGCGGCCTTCTTTAATATAGTTCGGTTCCCAGTTAATACTCTCATTTTCTTTAACAAGCTTATCGCGGAGCTGTGACATGCGGATATACCATGAATCACGTGCAAAATAAATTAGAGGTGTATGACAGCGCCAGCAATGAGGATATTGGTGTTTGATATTTTCTTGGCCAAAGAAATTATTCTTTTCTTTCAAATAATTAACAATATCAACATCCAAAGTCGGCTTACCGTTTTTGTCCTTTTCTTTGACGAATCTACCAGCAAGAAATCCTGTCTCTTTCTTAAAAGTACCGTCATCATGAACCAGATGATGTTTTGGCAGATCATTCTTTGTGCCAAGCTCAAAGTCGTCTTGACCATACATTGGAGCAATATGAACAATACCTGTACCATCAGCAGTCGTAACAAAATCACCTGCGTAAACTTTGAAAGCATTAACTAATTTATCTTTATCAGATGTTTTTACATGACCCTTCAAATAATGAAAAAGTGGTTCGTATTCAAGTCCAACCAGTTCACTTCCCTTTTTTTCTTCAGTTATCTTATACTCTTGACCAGTAAAAATCTTTGGCACAAGATCTTTAGCCATAATGAAATAAACCAATTCGCCAGTAACTTTGTCCTTAGTTTCAACTTCAGCGTAAGTAATATCATTTCCTACTGCCAAAGCCACATTGCCAGGTAAAGTCCATGGAGTTGTTGTCCATGCCAAAAAGTAAACAGGCTTATTGGGAACCTTAAACTTCACATACAACGACAAATCCTTCACCTCCTCATATCCTTGCGCCAATTCATGTGAAGAAAGTCCTGTGCCGCATCGTGGACACCATGGAACAATCTTATAATCCTTATAGAGCAATTTTTGCTCATCAACTTCCTTTATGATATTCCAAACGGATTCAATATAGTTTGGTTTATAAGTAATATATGGATTTTTCAAATCAACCCAATATCCCATACGATTGGTGAAATCTTCCCATTCATGAACGTAGGTCCATACACTCTCTTTACATTTTTCATTGAAAGCAGCAATACCATATGATTCGATTTCTTTTTTTGACTTGAGACCAAGCTCTTTTTCTACTTGAAGTTCAACTGGCAAACCATGAGTATCCCAGCCTCCCTTTCGACGGACATGGAAACCTTGCATAGTCTTGTAACGTGGAATAGCGTCCTTGAAAGCGCGCGCTTCGAGGTGGTGAATTCCTGGACGACCATTAGCGGTTGGAGGACCTTCGTAAAAGATAAATTCTCCTTTTGGCGACACTTTTTCTAATGATTTCTGAAATACATCTTTCTCTTTCCAGAAAGCCAAAACTTTCTCCTCGCGTAACGCATGAGGAGATTTCGTTGTATTTTGCGAATTATTTACATTTTCAGACATACAATGAGTTTAATTGAGTTATTCTAACATTTTACATTCTCTTTGGTATTTTAATTCCTAATATATACAACCCTTCACTCATTGTCTCGACAAATTTCTTTGTAAGAGCTACACGATACGCCGACAATGGTTCTTTTACATCAACAATCGTATTACTTGCATAGAAACTATTGAAAGCCCCCGCCAAATTTATCAGATAATTAGCAACGTGCTGTGGCGCGTATTCAGCCGAAGCCCTCTCAACAATATCTGGAAACCTGACAATTATTTTTTCAAGTAAACCAACCTTTTCTGGCATTGTGATTCTACCAACTCCTTGCTCTTTTGCCTTCTCAATAACTGCATTCGCCCTCACAACCGAATATTGCAAATATGGTCCAGAATCTCCTTCGAATGAAATAGACTTTGCCGAATCAAAAATGACGTCGCTACCAATAGCCTGGCGAAGGATGGTGTATTTAATGGCCGCAATAGCGATCATGTCAGCCACTTCGTTTATTTCCGCTTGAGCAAATCCCCTATCAGCAATTCTTTCAATTACCAGTTTTTTAATGTCATCAATCAACACTTCAGCTTGTATAACATTTCCAGTACGAGAAGACATCTTTCCGGATGCGAATCGCAGTAGTCCGTGACTGATATGTTTCGTCTTAGAAAAGATTTTTGGATTAATTAAAGAGAACGCTTTTAAAACGACTTTAAAATACTCGCTTTGCTCATTGGCAGTTATAATAACTGACTGATCAAGGTCTGGATATTTTTTGAATTTATCTGTATTGAGACCTAATTCCTTTGTCTCATAGGTCGGTAATCCTTGTGAGGTAATAAAGACACGTGTATGTAATCCGTAGTCTTCTCCTTTGAAAACAACAGCTCCGTCGCTTCCAGAGAATACAGCTTTCTTGAACAAGCCTTTCTTTGAGAATTTCTTAACTATTTTTACACCATCATCTGCAACCTCACTCTCAAAGAAGAATGTATTGAAAGAAGTACCAAGTCGCTTATAAATTAAATCAAAGTATTCAAGACTCCATTTTCTACCTAAGTCGTAGATTTTATTAATTTCAGGGTCAGACTTTTCAAATATTTGCTTATTAATCAGATCAATATTTCTTTTTGCTTCAGGGACTGATTCATATGATTGATTGCCAATGACATACATCTTTCCAAGGAAATCAACTTTTTCTAAAACTGACACGCTTTCTTTTGGATATTCTCCACTCTCTTTATGAGCCAAAACTGCGGAAATAGTCTTCGCCACATGCAAACCCACATCACCCTGATAGCAGGCGCGCACAACTTCTGCTCCACTCGATTCAACCAAACGTGAAATACTTTCACCGACTGCATTCGACATGAGATGACCAATATGAAAAATTTTAAAAGGATTCGGGTCAGTGTACTCAACCATGACTTTTTTGCACTTTAGTTGACTAAAGTGTCCACTCTTCAGCTGTACATCCTCAGCCTTATTCTCCATACTTCCCGCTCCCCGCTCCTTCACGATCGCTTCAGCGAAAACTTTATCCTTAATCTTAAAATTAATGAATCCTGGACCGGCCACACTAACTGATTCCACAGACTCCGGCATACCCTTCTTAAATTCCTCAACGATTTTATCCGCCAAAGCCTTTGGTGAAATTTTCAAACTTTTTGCATGAGCCATAGCGATATTACTAGAATAATCACCATGTTCTGGATTTTCTGGGTATTCTAGTTCAACAGAATCAACCTCAATACCGATATTTTTAGCCGTTTTTGTGAGATGGGCAATTAGCTCTGATTTCATTCAAATAGTATAGCAAATAATGGCTTCAAAGCACGCATATTTGACATTCAAGAGAAAGTCGGTTAAGATACTGTCGGCTTAGGGGCTTAGGGTTTAAGTCTCTATTGCATCTGATGTACGGCGAAACTCCGGCCGAGGCAACTGGTATCGCGCTTAACGCGATCAATGTTTCGGTTAAATTACCCGTGACGCATGCAAAAATAAGAGGTTCTGCTCTTTCAAATCAATTAGGCGTTTCCTCAACCAACCTATACACAAGAACACACTGGCCACTACGGTCGCCGAGACGAACGGCAGCTTGATTCTTGAATTGATTAATAAACCGGCGCGGTTCAGAACAGACACTGAACCGCGCCATTACCATATATACTTCCAAAATTATTTGTCTTAACTACTTTTTTCCTTTCGAAATTCCTCGAAGTGCCTCATCTATCTTTTTGGCAATCATTTTAAAATCTTTCTCTTTTCTTCCACGAGTCGTCTCTGCTGCTGTACCAACACGGATACCGGAAGGATCAGCGGGTGGACGTGTATCAAAAGGAATCGCATTCTTATTTACGATAATTCCTATCTTTTCCAGAGCATCACTTGCATCCTTACCAGAAACTCCTCCAGCCCCCTTATCGTTTTTCTGACCACCTTGCCATGTATCTATGAGAATAAGATGAGAATCAGTTCCACCAGAAATTAATCTCCAGCCACGATTATGAAGCTCTGTAGCGAGTACTGTGGCATTTTTTATTACTTGATTTGCATATTTCTTGAAACTTGGACTTGCGGCTTCTTTGAGAGCAACCGCAACTGCTGCAATTTGATTTTCATGAGGACCACCTTGAAGGCCTGGAAAAATAGCCTTATCAATTTTCTTATCAAGTTCACGTGCGTCCTTTTTTACAAAGATGAGTGCCGAACGTGGACCTCTTAAAGTTTTGTGTGTAGTTGTAGTTACAACATCAGCATATGGAAAAGGCGCAGGATACACTTCACCAGCAACTAGTCCTGCAATATGTGACATATCTACCATAAGGAGTGCCCCCGCTCCATCAGCAATCTCACGCATAAGAGACCAATCGATACGACGAGGATATGCGGTATAGCCGGCCACAATAATTGCCGGTTTTTCTTTGATGGCTATTTCGCGAAGTTGGTCGTAATTTATAACTTCTGTTGTTGCATCCAAACCGTAAGGTACTTGTATCCAAAATTTTCCTGTAGCAGATACTTTGTGTCCATGAGTAAGGTGACCACCATGGTCGAGTGACATACCCATGATTTTCTGTGGAATAAGTGTTTCAGGATTACCTTCGCCCGGCAAAGCAATTTTCTTTGGTGGAATAAGTGCAGTATAAACAGCGAGATTGGCTGGTGAACCTGACAAGGCTTGAACATTAACATGCCATTCTTTGGGATCTAATTTAAATAATTTCAGAGCGCGTTCAATACAAAGTGATTCAATCTTATCTACTACCTCATTACCACCGTAGTAGCGCTTACCCGGATACCCTTCCGCATACTTATTGGTCAATTCCGAACCAAGAGCTTCCAACACATCACTCGATACATAATTCTCTGATGCAATTAGATTGATAACTTTCTTCTGGCGCTTCTTCTCGAGATCTATGAGTTTTTTGATTTGAGTGTCTTTCATGGATTTAATTATAGCTCTTCAAAGTAAATATAAAAACGTTGACGAACAAATTAAAAATCATCCAAATAAAAAAGGTCCGTTGCGTAAACCCGACGCAACGGACCCAACCCTGCCCCTTAAAAGGAACGAGAACCAAACATGAAAAAAACTCGTCCCATATACAAAGTACTCCTACAAAATTACCCTGTCAACAGGTTATCCACAGGTTATTCGAGTCCAGAATTGAGTAAATCGCTAAATTTTTCTTAACACTTCTTTTTTGAATCCTTAATTTTCCTATCCTTCTCGTCAAAGCCACCTGCAACGGTCATTTTGGCCTTTAGTGAATCATGAGGAGTATAATCAACCAAAGTTACCATCTCTGGCCTGAAACTCTGTAAATCTTTAATATCATCGCTCAAAACAAGTCTAGGAAATGGCTTTGGTTCCCTCTTCAATTGTTCTTTGACCTGTTCAATATGGTCATCATAAATATGTACATCACCAAGTGTGTGAATGAATTCTCCTGGCTCATACCCACAAATTTTTGCGACAATCATTGTGAGTGCGGCATAACTAGCAATGTTAAATGGTACTCCCAAAAATGTGTCACATGATCTTTGGTACAAAAGACATGAAAGTTTATTTCCTGAAACATTAAAATGAAAGAGTATGTGACAAAGAGGAAATGATAGTGCTTCACCTGGTTTCGCCATCGCATAGAGGAATTGTGGATTCCAGGCTGAAAGGATTGCATGCTTACGTTCAGGAAAATTTTTGAGTGTATCTATGACCCAAGACAACTGATCGATCTTACGGCCATCAGCAGCTTGCCATGCTCGCCACTGTTCCCCATATATATGAGGCAAGTCTCCATGAGCTTTAGCAAAAGCGTCATCTGTACGAATTTTATCTACAAATTCTTCGAGAGTTAGTTGAGGTAAGTCTCCTTTATCTGCTTTCTTCTTATAAATTTTATATGGGTAATCATTCCAAATAGGAACTTTATGATCAACAAGGTACTTCACATTTGTTTGACCTGACATGAACCAATACAATTCATGCATAATACTATTCCAAGGAACTTTTTTTGTAGTAAGTAAAGGAAATCCCTTTGAAAGATCGAATCTTATTTGTCGACCAAAAACACTCGTTAAACCAATACCCGTATTGTGATCATGTTTAACAGTTCCGTTATCCAAGATATCCTGAAGCAAATCGAGATACTGATATTCAGGATGTCGACTTTCTGTTTTTGGTGAATTTTTTTTCATAGTAATAAATTATTTCTTACTAATTTTCTTTTTCGAAGGTATTGTCTTGGCCTTATTTGCCAAAGAATCTTCTTTCGGATCGACGAAATGCTGCCAGTCACGACCTTGGTATCGTCCTGTAGACTTATAGTCTTTGATTGGTGCACTTGAAAGTTCAGAGAATAGAATCTGACCAATCCTCATATTTGGACGCAAAATAATAGGCAAACTATTAAGATTACAAAGCTCAAAAGTTATATTGAGATGGTGTCCCGGATTGATGATACCAGCAGTATTATGAATAATGAGACCCAGACGAGCCAGACTACTCTTTCCGGAAAGATGAATGAGATATTTATCTGAACCAAAATAATCTACTGATGTGCCGAGAATACTTATTCCTGGGTGTAAGACAAACATGCCATCATCTGGAAGAATGATTTCTTTAGTCTTTGGGTAAATCTTATTGACCGGATCTATTGCCATTGTCGATTCAGTATTTATCACTATAAACTTATTACTGAGTAAAATATCGTAACTGGCTGGCTGCAAACGTCCATGTTCAAAATCTCTTATGGTAATTTCACCTTTTTCAATCGCCTTAAGAATGTCTCCATCTGAAAGATACATGATAGTAATATTAAGCTATAGTAAATGTTTTCTCTGTACCATAATAATCAGCCCAGTGCGCATTGTAGTGTGCGAACATGCGCTCAAGCCTATCTTGAGGCAATTCATCTGCACCAAGTTTCTTCATAATACCAAGAAGATCTTTGTGGGCATTATCTACATCTTGTTCATTCTGTACAACTTTTTCAAATTCTGCTAAATATCCATAACCAGCATTCCTATCAATACAAACATGCAAATCTCCAGTTGCATACTCTTCCCTTTCTCGTGACCACTTCGCTTGATATGTGGCGTCTGAATCAAGCAAAACCTGATCTAATTCCTTTAAAGACTCTGAAACTACAGCTTCAAACTCTATTCTCTTCACGCCATTAGAACTACTATCATCACCCACTGACGCTTTGAGAACGAGTATCACTTTTCCATCAGCATCTCGAGTGCGAAGCGATATTTTCTTTCCTTGATTCAAAATATGATCAAGAGCTTCTTTTTTATCAGCTGAAATGATTGGTAAAACATTCTTAACCAAAAGACTTATGTCTGCTGGCACATTGAAATAATGGTTGAGTTGTTTTCCTGTACCGATAAGTTTTGTATCAGGATATGCTGCTTGCAAAGCTTTCTTTAAAGAATCCACATTCTCCTTTGATCCGAGCAAACTTTTAATTTCCACTTCATATGACTTATTCATACAACATAGTATAATCTTATTACATCTACTTTCATAGATGACAAATATCAAATAATAATTTCCTATGAAAACCTTTATCATCGCGGCTATGACCGCTGACGGCTATATTGCAAAAGAGACAAATCATGGAGCTTATTGGACTGGAAAAGCTGACAAAAAGCGTTTTGTTGAACTCACCAAACGTGCTGGTGTAGTTATTATGGGCTTCAATACTTATAAGACTCTTCCAAGACCGTTAAAAGAGCGCGTGAACATCATTTACTCACCTGAACCGATTGAAGGTGTCGAAACTACCACTCTTCCCCCAGCAGAGCTCTTAAAAAATCTTGAAGCCCGTGGTTTCAAGGAAGTTGCCATTTGTGGTGGTTCTACTATTTACACCATGTTTATGAAAGCAAAAGTTGTAGATACAATATATCTGACTATCGAACCTATTCTGTTTGGCTCAGGACTCCGACTATTCCAAGAAGACATGCTCTTTCATTTAAAGTTAGTCAGTTCAGCAGAATCAGAAAGCGGTGCACTCCTTCTTGAGTACACCGCTAACTATTCTGGAAATTTATAATTTAATTCACCTAGCGGTGAAATTACTATTTAACATCAACTCCCATTGATCGTGCAGACCCTGCAACAATCTTCATAGCAGCATCTATGTCGCCAGCATTGAGGTCAACAAGCTTCTTTTCTGCAATTTCCTTTACTTGAGCCTTAGTGAGAGTACCAATCTTATTTGTATTTGGCTTTCCTGAACCTTTTTCCTTCTTGAGAGCCTTCAAAATCAAACTTGATGTAGGAGGAGTCTTGAGAACGAAATCATAAGTACGATCTTCGTAGACTGAAATAACAACTGGGATCATGTCTCCAATCATGCCTTTGGTAGCATCATTGAACTTCTTGGTGAAATCGCCAATGTTAACACCGGCCTGACCAAGAGTTGGACCAAGTGGTGGCGCTGGGGTTGCTTTGCCAGCGGGAGCGATAACCTTAACTTTCTTTACAATTTTTTTAGCCATGGTATTGGGATATTATATTAAACCTTCTTAACTTGCAAGAAGTCGAGCTCAACTGGTGTTTCGCGACCGAACATAGATACAAGCACTTTGATCTTGCCACGCTGTGTATCAACCTCTGCAACCTTACCTTCAAAGTCTTTAAATGGACCATCAGAGACTTTAACAAGGTCACCAGTAGAGAGATCGATAGTGTGTTCAGTATCACTTGACTGCATACGACTAAAGAGTGACTCGACTTCCTTTTGTTCCAAAGGAACTGGGTTAACACCAGAACCAACGAAACCTGTAACACGTGGTGTATTTCGTACGACGTACCACGAATCATCAGTAACAACCATTTCTACAAGTACATATCCAGGATAAATCTTTTCTTCTTCCTCGATACGCTTCCCTGCTTTAACCTTAATCTTTTTTTCAGTTGGAACAATAACAGCAAAAATTCTATCCTCCATTCCAAGAGATTCGATACGTTGCTTCAAGTTACGAGCAACTGCATTTTCATAGCCCGCATATGTATGTATTGCGTACCACGCTCTCTCACCAGTTGTAAGTTGTTTCGACATATTTTAAATATTAGTGGAACAAAAGAGTAAGGAGTTTACTAAATACAAAATCAGCTATACCAAGAATAAGTGCTGTAATAAGGGAAACGGCTATAACCAATGAAGTAAAACGAATCGTTTGTTCACGACTTGGCCAAGTAACATGGCTCATTTCAGTGCGAGTTTGCTTGATATATTCAGTAATTTTCATGATTTTGTATTAAAAAACCCCGTTCGGGATTACATGTGTATAGTAATCCCTTTAAAACAATAAGTCAAATTTCTATATTTAGATTGGACAATACAATGACAGACTACTGAATCTCGTAAGTAATCGATACATTATCACTAACTTTCTGTTGACCAGTTGGCACTTCTGGAGCAATCACCGCTTTATCACTTGATGCTACCGCACCAGTCATTGCGTACATAATAGGACGTGGATATGAACCACCAGAATCTTCAGTGAAACTTACCACTCTAACAAGACTTACCCCGAGCTGACTTGCGAGTGTATCCGCCTTAGCTTTTGCATTCGAAATAGCGAGTGAGCGAGCTTGTCCTTGTATAGTATCTGGATTGTCTACAGAAAATGTTAAGCCATTTATATTATCAACTTTGAGAGAACCGATGGAAGCAAAAAGATCACCAGCTTTGTCTAAATTGCGAATCTTTACAGTAATAGTTTGACTGACATCATAACCAGTAAGCGTCTGCTTCCCTGGTGGGCAATATACTGGTGTGCCATTAACACTAGCGATGGCAGGGCAAATTGCATTCTGATAGTCGTAATGAGGGCTAATATTATATGAAGTTGTTTGAATGTCTTTATCAGCCACACCTCCATCACGAACGGCCTTCAGAGCTGAATTTATCTTGTCAGTTGCTTGCGACTGAGCCAAGGAAACAGTCTTTGCATTCTCATTAACAGTAAACGAAAATGTTGCTACGTCTGGTACAGCATAAGCATCACCAGTACCTGTAACTGAAATAGTGTTTGATGCTGGTATACCAGAACCGATGTAAGCAATTAACTTGAGTTGACCGATCGAGAGAACTGCTAGATATACGATTAGCAATATGCCAACTATGATACCAGTTTGCCAAGCTCTTTTTTGTAGATTCATAATATTTAAATTAAGAGTTTTATTAAATTTGGTTATTAAATTATATCAGCTAGATTTTCAAAAAGACATAGAACAGTCATTGGACCAACTCCACCAGGTACTGGCGTGATGGCTCCACCTTCCCCCAAAACCTGTTCAACTGAGTCAAAATCAACATCTCCTACCAACTTATTTTTACCAGTTTTAACATCTAATTCACCGTCACGACTGATGCCAACATCAATAATAATTTGATCTTTGCTTACATGGTCGACGGTGATGAGGTTTGGTTTTCCTACAGCAGTAATAATGATATCAGCACCCCTTGTCTCTGTCACAAGATCAATGGTTTTGCTATGAGCAACAGTAATATGCGCTCCTTTATTTAAAAGAATCTGGGCGATCGGTTTACCGACAAGTTGTGAACGTCCAACGACAGTTATTTTTTTATCTTTAATTTGTATATTGTAAAAATTTAATAATTCAATTACCCCTCTCGCTGTAGCTGGTACAACGGCATTTGGCCTTCCCAAAGTCAAAAGCTCTATATTAGTAGCCGTAAGACCATCAATATCTTTACGTGGGTCAATCGTATTTATTACAACATCTCGATTAATTCCAATCGGTAACGGTAACTGAACAATTATTCCCTTGATGGATTCATCTCGATTGCACTTTTCAATTTCATCAATAATTTTTTGTTGATTGATATTTTCGTCTAGATGAATATGACAAGCCGTTACTCCAACCTTTTTTGCAAAAGCCATTTTAGCCCCTATATAGGCGGTAGAATCAGACCTATTCCCTACCCGGATGATAGCGAGCTTAGGTGCTGGTAAAATTGCCTTAAATTTTTTGATCAATTCAATTATGCGTACATCACGCACAACAGTTCCTGAAAGAATTTTTGCTGACATAGCTATACGGTAACACAAAAAATGCCTATTTCAATGTTTTATTTAGTAGCCCATCGAGCAAAAATACCACACGGCAAAAGTCGTATTTCATTATTTAATTTTTTTTCTTCCAAAGTCAGTTCACCGATTTCTATATTTCCGCCAAATTTATCCACGAGAGCTAGCAAATTATTTCTATAAGCCGATGCCGAATAACCAGCTGAATAACCATTTATTAAAAAGAAAAGCGGCTTATCTGCAAGCAAAGTAACGCACTCCTCTACAAGTTTTAGGAGATCCTCTTCAATCTTCCAGACTTCATTCTCTGGACCATGACCAAAGGCTGGTGGGTCCATGATGATACCGTGATACTTCCTACCTCTTTTGATTTCTCTTTTAACGAAAGCACGTGCATCATCGAGTATCCAACGAATCGGTTTATCCTTAAGACCTGAAAGTTCCGCATTATCACGAGCCCAACTAAGCGCCACTTTTGAACCATCAACATGGACAACCTTTGCCCCGGCTTGTGCACAAGCGATAGATGCTCCTCCGGTATAAGCAAACAGATTAAGTACTTCAATATCAGAAGTACCAGATTCTTTGATTTTACTTCTCATCCAATCCCAGTTTGGCGCTTGCTCTGGGAAAATACCTACGTGCTTAAAGGCTGTAGGTTTGATATAAAATTTCAAATCAGCAAAAGATATCTCCCAACGATCAGGAACACTTGGTTTCAATTTCCAATCACCACGTTCATTCTTTGTGACACTATTGGTATCAAAATTTCCATCAGCTTTTTTCCAGTCTGCTGGGGTCAACTTTTTTCTCCACAAAGCTTGTGGGTCAGGTCGTGACAAAGTGATTTTGCCAAATCGTTCCAACTTTTCCCCTTCCCCAGAATCGAGAAGTTCGTAATCAGCTGATGGCTTCGTTGTTAATATGACAGAGGAATTCATTATTATAATTTAGACTCGATATTTTTTTAGAACATAAATCGAACTTCCAAATAATATTGTTGATATAGTAGCTGAACCCAAACAATACAAGCACCACGAATGAATTAAAAATGCTTGTGCGGCAACGAACCACATAGACATAATAAATCCCACAATAGTTACGAGTAGAACAGCACGAAGTGATGGTTCGTGTTTTCCTTCTATATGCGCGAAAAGACCAATGGAAATAAGGAGATAATAGATCATACCAAGTAATGCTACAGGTATGCCGAACATAGTTGAATAAGGGCTCGTGAGAACTGTCTCACAACCCGCAG
>CAIRAF010000104.1 GCA_903876465.1 uncultured bacterium
CACCTTTCTTGAGTGAGTCAATGATGCTGTTAATAACTGTCTCAACAGCTTGCTCTGCTTGAACTTTCGTTCCGCCGAGGATGCCGTGGACTGCCTCTACAATACTTGCTTTGTTCATATTATTGTTTACTTAAGGCTAATAAGTGGCCTCGGCCCACCCGCCAAGGGCGAGTCGAGTCTAGAACCATGTGTATATTATATAGTAAGCCATATTTTGAGCAATAGGCTAACAATATTGACACTTATTTAGAAATATATTGATATAAACTCAAATTTTCTGGACTATCTCCTATTTTCAGAAAATTAGGGCAGTTAAAAG
Source organism: uncultured bacterium (assembly GCA_903876465.1). Taxonomy (GTDB): domain Bacteria; phylum Patescibacteriota; class Minisyncoccia; order Phycocordibacterales; family PALSA-1337; genus C7867-002. Next base: position 320 of record CAIRAF010000104.1, read on the forward strand.
GCTGTGCGAATACATATGTCATTTGTGAACCTGATGCCATATCGTTCTTGGTAAAACAGTTACCCGAAACAAAATCGTTATATGACATAATTTGATTTGCAATAGTGGATGATTTGGACTCAAGAGGATAATTGTGCGTGGCAACGCCTATAACAAGGCCTTTCCAAGAAGGTGACAGAAAATACTTTTCATGAATATTTGCAAATAGAGATAAATCGGTAGGATCAATATATCTATTGATGGGATTTGATGGATGTATGATTTCTATACCATTGGACGTTTGGAAAGCTAATGTTAGTTTCGACCAGCTATTTTGGGAAGGGTATGTGAGAGTTACGATACAAACACAGACAACAATCGCTATATTCAGACAGATTTTTATATACGAATGCAATTTTGAAACATATTTAATAATTATTTGTGAACCGAGTCCAATGAGGGGCATGAGCAAGATTGCTGTAATGGATACAATACGTGAATAGTCGACTATGAAAGTTTTTGGAACATATGCGTATACAACCCACATTACGAGACCTACACACACAGGAAAAAGAATTTGATACAATTTCTTTTTAAAAGAGATAATGATACCAATACAGGCTAAGGCTAAGAGTGGTATAGGTACAATATTCCAAATAGCCAAATAGGGGATGCCTCCGTCAAGATTATGCCTAATTACCCATGAAGTGAGTAGTTGTGTGGCTTTGATCCATCCATAATTGGAAATAAGAAAAATTGAGATAAATCCTGCCCCCAAAATAATTACACCAATACCAGCTGACAAAATCTTATTACGATTATTTTTGTTCAGTAAAATGATGCCGAGTATAGTTGGCAAAATGAAAACTACCATTGGCGGATACAACATTAGTGAGAGTGTGTAAGCAATCAAGGCAAACCAGAGTTCTTTTTTCAGAGTTAAAAGAATTGCTAATAAAAATATACTGAGACTGCCCAGAAAGGGGACAAAGAACCATATGCCGGGTGCATTTGTCGCATTGGTTATAAGTGGCACAGAGAGCATCGCAATACTGGCAGCAAAAGCATTTATACCTAGAGCCCTGGAGATCTTATAAACAAGAATAGAAGTGATCAGTCCATTTATGAGAGCAAAAACAGCCCATCCAGTGAGAGGATTCATTCCAAATACCAAGAATAATTCAGCTACAACACTGTAAAAAACCATTAACGGGTTGGCAAAATGTTTATTGGAGTCTAGAGGATTCACAAGAGGTAGTGCATTGTTGTGAATGGAATATTCTGTTAGTGATACACCGACCCACTCATCAGAATAATATGGATAAGGATAATATGAATTTGTAACAACATCTTGGCCTTCAATGGTGGAAACGGTTCCGGAATATGAGTAGTGAATTGAGGATAATTCCAGAGAGATGATGGTGAATGCTATGATAAAAAGCATTACAGACGGCAGATTTTTTAAAATATTACGATACATTTTCTGTATCTCATCTACGACACTCTTTTTGTGGATAATGATAAGATACAAGGCGATGATGATACCCAGAGCATGAATTGTGAGGATAATTGGGTATGTAAAAATATGTAGCGCTTGAGTTGTGACAGCTGTGAGTATCTCGAAAGCTATGATAATTGTTCCGACATTCAATAAATACGACATAATGCATCAATCATAACATGAAGAATGTAGAGACAAATCAGGGTAGATTACCAGAAATAAGTATCATTTTGCCTTGCCTAAATGAGGCAGAAGCTCTTCCTGGGTGTTTGCTTGAAATTCAGCAAGTAATTAAAAAAGAGGGAATTGAAGAGGTGACCGAAATTATCATTATTGATAATGGTTCAACTGACGGAAGTTATGAGATTGGAAGTGAGTTGGCGTCGAATATACCTCAATTGAGAATGTTGAAGGAATACCGTCGTGGCTACGGATCGGCATATTTGAGAGGTTTTAAGGAGGCACGAGGAAAATATATTTTCATGGCTGATGCTGATCATTCTTATGATTTTAAAGACATACCACGTTTCATTGAAAAAATGAAAAGCGGTGCTGATTTGGTTGTCGGAAATAGATTTATTGGTGGTATTGATAATGGGGCTATGCCTATTCATCATAAATATTTTGGTAACCCAATATTATCTTTCATAGTTAAAAAATTATTTGGTATAAAAATAAGCGATATTCATTGTGGGGTTAGAGCGGTTAGACGAGAAACGCTTGATAAAATTACTTTGTATACGACCGGTATGGAATTCGCTTCTGAGATGATAGTCAAAATATCTAAACAAGGACTAATAATTGAAGAAATACCTGTTCATTATCGTGCTCGTCTAGGTGAGTCTAAACTTCAGTCAGTTGGTGATGGATGGAGACATTTGCGATTCATTTTACTTTACTCGCCGATGTATCTGTTCTTTATTCCTGGAGCTATTATGTTTGGACTTGGCCTTATATCATTATTGGCACTATATTTTGGAAAAGCCACTCTATTTAATATTCAATTCTACATTCATCCAATGTTTTTATCGGCTGTGTGTGTCATGCTCGGCTATCAAGTCGTTCTATTTGCTGGATTTGCCAGAATATATGCAATTACTCATCTGGGGGAAACTGACCACTTCATGGAATCACTTTTCAAAAAAATTACCATTGAGAAAGCAGGTTTTCTCGGGTTATTCGTAGCGGGTATAGGAATATTAATCTATGCAATAATATTTTTCAGATGGGTTCATTCTGGTTTCGGATCACTCGATCAGATAAAAAATTCGATTCTGGCGCTCACTTTCATCGTTCTTGGTGTGCAAACATTTTTTTCGGCTTTTATGTTATCAATACTGGGTATAAGAGAGAAATAATTTTACTGATCTTAAATATTAAAATGAAAATCGCTATCCTTCACAATTTCATGGATAATATCGGGGGTGCGGAAATAGTCTCACTTATACTCGCACGGGAATTGAATGCCGATCTTTACACTACTAATTTTAATGCAGAGCGCACCGCAAGTGTTGGATTTGCTGATGTTGTACCACGGATTATTTCCGTTGGAAAAGTTCCAGCCCGAGCTCCATTTCGCCATCAACTTGCTTTACGTATTTTCCGAAAGCTGAATTTGGGTAAAAAATATGATTTCTATATTATTTCAGGTGATTGGGCTATTGGTGGTGCAGTGAATAATAAGCCGAACCTGTGGTACGCACACGGGCCTCTCAATGAACTGTGGGCTTTTAAGGATTTTGTTGGAGTGCACATGATGCCTTTTTGGAAGAGACCAATATTTGAAGTGTGGGTTATGCTGAATAGATTTCTTACTGTTCGATACTCAAAACATGTTGGATCATGGGTTTGTAATTCGAATAATTCGAAGAATAGGATTAAAAAATATTATAAAAAAGATGCAACAGTAGTTTATCCACCAATTGAGACGAATAAATATTTATGCGGAGAAGATAAGGGGTATTGGTTATCAGTTAATCGTCTGCTTGATAATAAAAGAGTAGATATTCAGATAAAAGCATTTGCTAAAATGCCAGACAAGAAGCTTGTCATCGTCGGTAGTTACGAGAAAGGTGCTCGTCAGTTCGAAAAATATAAGGAACATATTGAGAGTATGTTGACGCCAAATATAGTTTTGAGACACTGGGTGCCATCAGGTGAATTAATTGATTTGTATTCTCATTGCATAGGTTTTATTACTACATCTAAAGATGAAGATTTCGGTATGACGGCTGTCGAGGCCATGGCATCTGGTAAGCCTGTAATAGCACCAAATGAAGGTGGTTATCGTGAAAATGTTATTGATGGAAAAACTGGCGTACTTATTAATGATATTGATGCAGAAAAACTTGCTGTGGCAGTGCAAATGATCAGTAAAGAGTTAGGTATCAAAGAAAATAGAATTAAATATCAGTGTGATTGTCAGGTTCAAGCTAAGAAGTTTGATACAAAAATTTTTGTCAGTAATATTTTAGCCGAGATAATGATAAGATAACAGCACTTTTATGAGTAGACACCTTCTAGTCGCCATCGCTGATGTGAATCACATAGATCAAGTAAAACAGCTCTTCTCAAGCGTCTATTGGAATGCTGGATGGAAAGGAGACTATATGCTCATGGCACATGATATCCCCTCTGATAAGTTGGAATGGTTCCGTAGTAAAGGAATCATTGTGCGACCGTGTGGGCCAATTCATAAGGGTAAAGAGTCAGGGATAGAGTATCCACCGGTAGACCCGTCAATCTCAAAAGAAATGCAGTCGCATATAAGTCGTTTTAGGTTTTCAACTGTTTTTTTAAACAAATTTGAATTGTTTACCCCCGAATTCAAGAAATGGGACACAGTACTTTACTTAGATAGCGACATCATCGTTAGATACTCGCTCGATAGATTAATTAAAGTATCAGGTTTTTATGCTGCATCAGAGGGTTATTTACATAAAATGAAAACAGAATTTCGTCCCAGTACAACTTATGATCCGTTGATTAAGGAAATTTATTCTAAATATAATATGAGAGCGCCCGCTTTTAATTCTGGAGTCATGGCTTTCAGTACAGATATTATTAAGGACGATTCTTTTGATGAATTAAAAAGATTATTCTATAAATATTATAGGAATTGTGTTGTATACGGAGAACAATCAATACTGAACATGTACTTTTACAAAAGATGGAAAAAAATGAATTTTTTCTATAATATACCGGTTATAGTTTGGGCCGATGGTTATAATGTCAAATTAAAAAATATTGATGGAGCAATTCTTCACTTCTTTGGCATAAAAAAACCTTGGGATAAGCGCAGTCCGTTTTATAAGGAATGGCAGGAGAATTTTAAGAAATCAGATGACATTACACTTAAGAGTCGTCCTGTTATTAGGTTGAGTTTACGTAGCAGAGTAGTCACTCTATTTTTCTGGTATAAGAATAAGGTGATTATTTCTCTTTCCCCACCTTTCTTACGCAAATATATCGGTAGATTATTCGGTCTAGTAGGAATTTTCCTAAAAAAATATTTTCCAAAAGTTTACAGATCTTTAAAAAAAGATTAAAACTAAATTAATTATTACTAATATATTCCTCAATAATTTCTTTTGGTTTACCAATTTTGACGATAGCACCATGATCGAGCCAGATGACCCTGTCACAATATTTCTCAATAGTTCCAAGGTCGTGACTCACTAAGATGACCGTTGAACCTCCGTTTATAAACTCTTCCATTTTTGATACTGCCTTGTGTTGAAAATCAATGTCACCAGCACCATTTAAGACTTCATCAAGGAGGAGAATGTCAGGATTGCGCTGACTTAAACAAAATATAGTGACTGAAAAATTAAGTCGTGCACTCATACCAGAAGAGAATTGATATACGCGTGTGTTTACAAAATCTTTTAATCCTGCAAATTCAACAATACTATCAAATCGTTTACCGATTTCTTTTTGAGAAAGACCCATCATTGCTCCCATAAGATAAATATTCTCGCGCATAGTGAGCAGTGGTTGCAGACCTTGTCCAAAACCAGCCAAATAGACCATTGTACCTTCGGTTCTTATTTCACCAGAGTCAGGTCTATATATTTCAGCTATAAGTCTAAGCAGGGTGCTCTTTCCAGAGCCATTATTTCCAATGATGCCGATATTTTCCCCAGCTTCTGCTTCAAAAGAAATATCTTTTATTACGTGTAGTTTATTTGATATTTTAAATCTGTCTTCAGTGGGCTTTTTTACATATCTAGAAAAGACCATGATTAACTTTGCTAGAGCACTTTGATTTTCTTTATAGCTTATAGAGAATTTCTTATTAAGATGTGAGATAGTTATCCTTTTCATATATATTTTATACATATTCTGCAAAACGGTCTTTAAATTTATGGAAGAATGAAAAACCAATAATAAGAGAGGCAAGAGCTATACAAATAGCCCCTAGAGACATCCAAAATGGTGGTAGTATGGCATAGATTGCAACATCACGTGCGGTTGTCATGAAATAGAACAATGGGTTTAAGAGGTTGCTCAAGTATAAGTAATTACCCGGGTTAACTACATAGAAAATCGGTGTTACAAAGAGAAGGAGTTGAGAAAAAATTGACCAGATATTCCTAAAATCACTAAAATAGAGTCCGATAGTAGAGAATAGGAAGCATAAACCGAGGGTAAATAAAGCGTAGAGTATAAAAGCGAAAATATACCAGACGATACCAATAAGTGATACATGGAAATAGATAAATAAAAGGGCTACAAGTAATAACTCAAATATATGAGAGAAAATAGCCTGGAATACTATTGAAAGTACAAATATTTCATAAGGTATCTTCATTGATTTTATGAAGCCAGCATTATTTCTGATTAGATCAATAGATGCGCCTATAGATTGGTTAAAAAAATTGAGCATGATTAGTCCCATCAAAAGATAAACAGGGTAATAAGCCACAGTTGCAGTCGAAAATAGGACTCCTCGAAGATAGAGGATAATGAAAAAATAACTGAGCGGATTGAGTAGATACCACAAAATACCGAGATAACTACTCTCGTTTCTCACTTTGAAATTTGCTTTCGCTAATGAATAGCTTGTTTCAAGGATTTCCCGATATTTTTTTATCGATACTGTTGTAGTCATACTATGCCGATTTTGACTAACCAATCATAGCATAAGGAGACTGTTATCTTGCGAACTCAATTGTTCTAGTTTCACGGATGACGGTGACTTTGATTTCACCAGGATATTTGAGATCCTTTTCTATTTTCATGGCTATATCACGAGCTAATTGCTTTGCTTCAACATCACCCATATCTTCTGGTCTGACGAATACACGGATTTCACGGCCTGCTTGGAGAGCGTAAGACTTTTCAATACCTTTGAATGAGTTAGCTGTAGCTTCGAGATCAGCTAGACGTTTGAGATAGTTCTCAACGTTATCACGGCGTGCACCAGGACGAGCGCCTGAAATAGCATCGGCTGTCTGAACGATACGTGATTCAACAGTCTCATAAGGATATTCTTCATGATGAGCTTGCATGGCCTTAACAATTTCTTCTGAAGCACCAAACTTCTGGAGGATACGGCGTCCAATCTCAACATGGGTGCCAGAAACTTCATGGTCAAGAGCTTTACCGATATCATGGAGAAGGGCACCTGCCTTTGCAACTTGGACATTTGCACCGAGTTCTTCTGCAATCATGCCGGCGATGTGAGCCATTTCGACTGAGTGTTGGAGAACATTTTGACCGTAACTTGTACGGAAATATAGACGACCGAGAATAAGTAGGATGCGTGGATCAAGTCCGACAACACCACATTCGTATGCAGCCTGTTCACCTTTTTCTTTAATTGTCTTATTGATATCTTGTTTTGCCTTTTCGATGATTTGTTCGATACGTGCAGGTTGAATACGACCATCCTTAATGAGTTCTTCGAGGGCGAGGCGAGCTGTATGACGACGTACAGGATCAAATGATGAAATAGTAATAGCACCTGGAGTATCATCAACCATGACTTCAACACCGGTCATACGTTCAAAAGCCTTGATATTACGGCCTTCTTTACCAATGATTTTTCCTTTGATGTCATCACTTGGAATTGGAACTGATGTAGACATGACATCTGATGCAACAGAAGAAGCAAGACGCTGTATAGATATTGCGAGAATATCTTTGGCCTTTTGTTCAAGAGCTTCTTCACCTTGAGATTCGAGCTTATTCATACGAACAAGGATATCTTCTTCGGCTTGTTTCTCAACAAGCTTGATAATTTCTGCCTTTGCATCCTCTTGTGAAAGTTTTGCGGCTTTTTCGAGTGCAACAATGCGATCGGTCTGAATTTTTTCAGCCTGTTCACGAATAGCTTTTATCTCTGAAACACGTGTTTTGACCAAATCTACTTCTTTATCGAGATCAGTCTGACGTTTATCGAGCATCTCCTCCTTTTTGATGAGGCGTGACTCTGTTTGACTAGCTTTTTCTTCTTTTTCCTTTATTTCCTTTTTACCTTCTTCTATTACTTGCTGGGCCTTTGTTTCGGCTTCAACAGTAATCTTTTTTGCCTCCTCTTTTGCAGAGAGAAGCATCTCC
>CAIRAF010000105.1 GCA_903876465.1 uncultured bacterium
ATGAATCGAAATTTCTAGTAATAATCAATAGATTTATTTATGATAGAAAAGTGGCGATTACATACAACATGTCTTTGGGTAATTGATTGAATAAAGTATTTTTTTTGATAGATAATAAGAATAATATTTTGATGCACATTCTTTTTTTTCTTGGTGCTAATTGATGTCTTGATGGATTCCACGGTTTTATCGATTCTTGTAAAAGAGGGATGATTTGTAAGTTATCAAGGTTATCAAGTTTGAAAATTGTATCAAGAGATGTACATCCATGATTAATTTCCATATGTATATCGGCACCATAATCAAGTAATAATTTAATGATTTCTATATTCTCGAAATAACAAGCTGTATAAAGTGGAGTCCATTTATCATTATCAGGAATATTTACATCAGCACCACGATCAATTAATAATTCAATCAATTGCAAATGTTTATTTCTACATGCCATATGAAGAGCTTCCCTGGATTTCAATTAACCCAATATAAATTTGAAATTTTCTGTTAAAATCATAGCTATTTATAATAAAGCTAGTTTTGTATTTCAAGTAGAAATAATAAAAAATAAATTTTAAAATAATAACTGTCTTGTTCCAAGTGAATAGTACATGAGTAAGATTAATCAGAGTTACGTCAAAGCAACTGAAGTCCAAAAAAACTATAAAGTATCCACAGCTACACTTAGACGTTGGGATAGTGAAGGAATCATCAAAACTCTACGTACACCTGGAGGCAATCGATTGTATAATTTAAACGATGTGCGATCTGCTTTTGGCGATCAAGACGAATGTAAACCTGTTGAAAAAAAGAAAGTTTGTTACGCTAGAGTCTCTAGTGTCCAACAAAAGAACGACCTTGAACGACAGATCCAAGATCTCAAGAAACAGTACCCAGACAGAGAAGTTATCTCCGACATTGGCAGTGGGGTCAACTTTAAAAGGAAAGGCCTACAAACCCTTTTGGAACGAATCTACAGCCGAGATATCGAAGAAATTGCCATTGCCCACAAAGACCGCTTGTGTCGATACGGATTTGAACTCATTGAATTTATCTGTCAAAAGTCTGGTGCAAAAATCGTGGTTCTCGGTCAAGATGAGCCAAGCGATGGAAATAGAGAACTTGCAGACGACCTGCTTACCATCGTCAACTATTTCGTGGCGAAGCGTAATGGACTACGTTCGGGAGCAAACAGAAAAAAACGTAAGCTTGATGCAACAAACAACCCAGAAAACTATCAAAGTCAGACTGTACCCTACTCTGGAACAGAGAAGAAAATTAAATCAATGGTTCGGAACAGCCAGATGGACTTATAACCAAGGTCTGAATGCCATCAAGAATGGTGCTAGTATATCTTTGAAAGAATTGAGAAAACAGATCATTAATGCCTCTAATTATAAAGAAGACAACAAATGGGTTTTACAGACCCCTAAACAGATACGAGATGATGCCTTGAGAGATTTAATTAAAGCGTATAAATCCAATTTTGCTAAGAAGAAAAAAAATGTGGATCATCGATTCGAATTAAAGTATAAATATAAGAAAGCGCCTCAAGATTCAGTGCAAATCCAAAAACAATCATGGACTGGTGCTGGAAGAATATTTCCATCCAAAGAATTTATGAATGATACAATCATTCGATCCTCACAGAATAGAAGAAAAAGGAAAATAAACAATGATTGTAAAAATATTCGACAGGAAAGAAATTCATGTCCAGATGAATTACCAACAGATACCCGCCTAGTTCGAACCAAAAGTGGAAAATTTTACCTATGTCTAGTTAAACCCTTATCTTTTGTGGATCAAAAACATATCCCAAGGATAATGGAAAAGAATTCTATCATTGCCCTAGATCCTGGAGACAGAACATTTATAACGGGTTTCACCAATAGTGGTCAAATTTTAGAAGTTGGAAGAGCTGATAAACAAAGAATTATACGACTTGGATGTCATTTAGATCAATTACAGAGTCAATATTCCAATAAAGATCTATGTCATCGCAATAGATACCATATGAAGAAAGCAGCACAAAGAGTTAGAGATAAAATTAGAAACCTAGTGGATGATTTACATTGCAAATTGGCTAAACATTTAGTTCACTCTTATGCTACTATCCTTTTACCTACGTTTCAAACATCAAAGATGGTTCAAAAAAATCACAGGAGTATTTCCAGTCAAACTGTTAGATCTATGATGACTTGGTCACACTATAGATTTCAACAGAGATTGATCCATAAAACCAGAGAAGCTTATTGGTGTCGAGTCATGTTGGTAGATGAAGCATACACTAGCATTACTTGTGGAAAATGTGGATTCATTAGATCTAAAAACAAATCCAAAGAATTTTCTTGTCCTCAATGTCATTTTGAAGCAGATAGAGATATCCAGGCCGCTAGAAATATTCTCCTTCGATTTATCACTCTTCATTCAAGCGTCAATTCTAATGGATTGACTTTGGGCGTACACCCCTTTCTCAACTATGATACGATTCAGCCAAAGACTTGTTACGACAGTTTAATTTTGGACAAATCTAATCATAAGAGATTGTAGAACCTTTATGGTATATATTTTTTATTTTTTGACTATACTTGTTTATAATTGATTAACAATTTATAGGTTTAATATGTACGGATATTGAAAGATTTACCAGTAAATTTATGTGCAACATTGGCCATGGACCCACTTGGTGAAGCGAGAGGTCATTTGGTCTACGGTCCAGCAGTCATGATTTCTCGTAAAAAAGAATCTCCTGATTTATCTCTTGATGATTGGAAGAATATATGTAATGGAGTTTGGTATGATGAATCATTGGTAGATAAAAATGTCAATGGTAAATTTAGAGCGTAGTTTAATAAATTACTCTTTCTTAATTTTTTTTGGTGTTCAATCTTGAGATTAGTTGTCCCGGAATGAAAAAGTAAATCCCGGCGGACGGGAAAATATCAGCAGATACGAGTATCGGCATACAAACCCGGCGGACCCACTTCTGACACATGTCTTGAACCAGAGTCATGGATGAAGGTCCTCTAAATTCCCAAAAACCTGAAATTCTTCAACTTGGAACTTGAAAATGAACTTGGTCTCAATCTATTCTAAAAAACCAATCCCTACATTGGAATATGATATTAAAAATATATCCAATCAAAGGATTGGTAAACATAAAAATACATATTAGAGGTAAAAACTTTATTATGATATAAAAGTCTTATTGCCATATATAATTCTTGATTAGAGGATCATTCATCCAATTCTGTCTATCATGAATCCATTGTATAGCAAAAGTCAGGCATGGGCATTCAAGTTGCTTGTGTAGGTCCATGATGTAATAGGGAATATCAGAAGGCATCCATACATCATTGATAGTATTAGTGATTCCACCTATACGGAATACTGGATCAGCGGTTATCAAAGACTGTATCTCGATAAAGTAATCTCTAGGATTCTTGTCAGATACAGTCAATTTAGAGTTTATAAAGGGAGAATC
>CAIRAF010000106.1 GCA_903876465.1 uncultured bacterium
CAGAAGACGGCATACGAGATAACGTGATGTGACTGGAGTTCAGACGTGTGCTCTTCGATCTGGGAGGGGAGTGGACTGTTGAAGCGGGTAAAGAGTTGGGCATTGATGTTCGAGTCTTGGAAGATTCGGTAACAGTCAGAAAAGAATCTAAGTTACCTGAGAATCAAAATAAGTTTTCCAATAAAATTGTGGCACTGCTAAGAAAGCAGTTTGGCGGACATGCGATAAGTAAAAAGTAAAAAGTTGAAATAAGAGGAATTCATTATCAATTCCTGGAATCGATATGTTTAAAATGTGAGGAGATTGATATTTGGAATCAACTTCTGAACCATTTATTTTAATATCTGCACGAATTCTTTTAAGACCTTCAATAAATAAAGTCTTCAGTTTAGCGACATTTTTTGTTTCTTTGTTTCTTAGCTTTGTAATTAATTCAAAAGCTTTCGCCAATCCCATGATTGCAGGAATGTTTTCGGTTCCAGACCGTAATCCACTTTCCTGTCCTCCACCAAGGATAATTGGCTCAATTTGCTTGGCATCTATTACCGCTCTCTTAATATACAAGGCACCAATACCTCTTGGACCATAAATCTTGCTTCCATCTAGAGTGAGCAAATCTACACCGAGATTTTCTGTATTGATTTCTTCGTAAAGAGCTTGAGCGGCGTCAGTATGCAAAAGTGGGTATATAGTTCCTTTTGCCTTACGTGCATCTCTCACTATTTTCGCAATTTCTTTAATAGGTTGAATAGAACCAATCTCATTATTAACCATCATGATTGAAACCAAAATTGTATTCTCTTTTATTGATTTCTTTAATTCTTCAAGTGTAATAATTCCATTTTTATCAACAGAAAGTCGTGTTACTTCGCAACCATGTTTCTCCATCATATTGGCTGTTTCAATAATAGAAGAATGTTCGATCGATGAGATAATGAGATGTGGCTTTGTAATGCCATTGTGTACTGCACTGCGAGCAATGCCCTCCAAAACAAGGCCGTTCGCTTCAGTTCCTCCACTTGTAAAAATAATTTCATCACTATGCGCATTCAGATAATCAGCAACTTTTTGACGGCCTTCTGCTAAAGCATTCTTGGCATTAACCCCTTCTTTGTAAAGTGAAGACGGGTTGGCAAATGCAAAAGTCGAGTACTTCTTCATTTCTGAAGTTACTTTTGGGTCTATGGGTGTGAGCGAGGCGTAATCGAGGTAAATTCTCTTCATGGAGTGAATATAGCTTATTTTGTAAGTAAAAAAAAGCCCGCACACTTATGCGGGCCATCGAAAGATACGGACCAATTACCGAATGCGACCAAATAGATACGGCGCTTCGATATGAACATCGGGAGTAAAGAAATATGTATTGCAATGCTATAATATCCACATGCAATCAATTATTTCCAACCCACTCTGGATAGCCATTATTCTTTTATCTATCATTTCAATAGCACTATTAGTCATGGTGATAATGATGTATCTCAAACTCAAGAAATTTTTGGTAGATGTTGATTCAAATAACATTGGTGATTCACTAACGTCTGTCTCATCAAACCTAAATGAACTTCAGGCTTTTAAAAGTGAACTTGAGTCATACCTTGCCACTGTCGAAAAACGCCTCAAAAAAAGTGTTCAGTCAGTTCACACTGTTCGTTTCAATCCTTTCAAAGGTAATGGTGGTGGTGGCAATCAGAGTTTTGCCACAGCGTTTCTAACAGAAGATGGTGATGGTGTTGTAGTCTCAAGTCTTTATTCTCGTGAACATGTCAGTGTCTTTTCAAAACCAATAAAGGCTCACGCATCTGAATTTGAGTTGTCGGATGAGGAGCGTGAGGCATTGGAAAAGGCTAAGGAAGGACTGGTCTAAATATAAAATAGAGTTATTCACACTTTTTACTCCAAGTGTGAATAAGTTCAAATAAAAAAAGAAGGGTGCCTACTGGGAGGCGCCCTTCTTTGCGAGACCACTCAATTCAAACAAATTATCTGGCCAGTAGAATCGAAACGAAGATAAATTGGTCTTTTCTTCCCCTCGACAATTAGAAGTGTGCTTATGCACGCATGAGCAATCCAATCACGGACTGAATTGTAAACATCTGACATGATTTTACCTGAGACCCTGATTGAGATTCCATCGGCTTGCTGTCCACGACGAAATTTTGAAGACAAGACGGTAATTGTGGCGTCTTTTCCATAACCAACAAATGGTTCAGTTTTCACAATAAAATCACAAAATGCTTGAACTTGATCATGTGTCAGTATCAAAGGATTTTTTGTATCCATGAAATAAATAATGTCAATTTCTATCATACTTATTCTCCCTCTCTTTTATTTAGTTGTTTACCGTAACCACTATTTGCTCCGACATTACCACTGGAAAAATACGTTGTCAAACGAGCCATATTCTGCTACACTCTTTTATCTGTAAGGCTCGCTCTCATTTGTCATAGCCCGCCTCAAATACGTCCAATATTATGCCAACAACCACCCCTAAAACAGCTCAAAAGCTAGTCACACGCCCACCGGTGATTGTAATCATGGGTCATATTGATCATGGTAAATCAACTCTCCTCGACTACATTCGTCACTCAAATATTGTAGCTGGTGAGGCGGGTGGCATCACTCAACATGTCGGTGCTTACCAAGTAGAACACACAACAGCAGAAGGAAAAAAGAGTATGCTCACCTTCATTGATACTCCTGGTCATGCTGCCTTCTGTTCTATTCGCGAGCGCGGTGCAGACGCAGCTGATGTCGCTGTTCTAGTTGTATCAGCTGAAGATGGTGTTAAGCCACAAACTCTAGAAGCTTATAAAAATATAAAAGACGCTCGTCTTCCTTTCATCGTTGCCATAAACAAGATCGACAAACCAAATGCAAATGTTAATAAGACCAAAGAAAGTCTAGGTGAAAAAGAAATTTATGTTGAAGGTTGGGGTGGTGATATACCATGTGTTGAAATCTCTGCTCTCAAAGGAACTGGTGTTTCTGATCTCCTCGATATGATTATTCTTGTTTCAGACATTGCTGATCTCAAATCAAATCCTCTAGATCCTGCCGGTGGCATTATCATAGAATCAGAACGTGATTCTCGCTCTGGTATTTCTGCCACACTACTTATAAAAAATGGCACACTCGAAACTGGCACAGTCGTTGTATCTGGTGACGCCTATGCACCAGTTCGATTCATCAATAATTTCAAAGGTGAAAAAGTAGATAAAGGTGTTGCTGGCATGCCAGTTATCATTCTCGGTTGGAGTAAAATTCCTGCTTGCGGACTTCCCTTTGTAACAGTTTCAAATAAAAAAGAGGCGGAAAAAATCGCTGAGGCTTACGCGCAGGCAGAAAAGGCTAAAGCCCTTAAAGCTTCACAAGAAATTCCGGTTATTTCTCCTAAGTCACCTTTAGCTCCTGGAGAAATTGCGCCAGCAGAACTTTCAGTAGTCACCATTCCTCTTATTATTAAAACTGACGTTATTGGCAGTCTTGAAGGTATCAAACATGAACTGGTAAAAATTACACATGATAGAGTCAAATTAAAAATAGTTTCTGAAGGCTTAGGTGAGATAAATGAAAATGATGTGAAGGTCGCAATTGGTGACCCACATCTCGTCATAATCGGCTTCAATGCAGAACCTGACAAAAAAGCTGCTGCAATGATAGAACGTTCAGCCACACCTATCAATGTTAAGAATTTTAAAATCATTTACGAACTTATTCAGTATGTTCAAGATATCTTTAACAGCAAGATTCCAAAAGAATATATTGAAGAAATGCTTGGTCGTGCCAAGATTCTAGCCATATTCTCAAAAGAAAAAGATCGCCAAGTCATTGGTGGTAAAGTTCAAGAAGGTGTTCTCACATCTGGTGCAGAAGTTCGAATCATCCGTCGTGAAAATGAGATTGGACGTGGTAAGATTCGTGAATTACAAAGTCAAAAGAAACGTGTAGACGAAGTAGCTACAGGCTTTGAATGTGGCATGATGGTTGAAGCTAAAATGGAAATTGCCGTTGGAGATAAGATTGAGGCTGTTAAGACAGTCGAGAAAATTTAATTAATATTATATGTCACAACAAAAAGAAGACAGAACAAAAGAAATACTACGTGAACTAGCAAGTGAATTTCTCATGCGCGAATCGAATAGAACCTCACTAATCACTATTACTGCAGTTGAACTTGAGGCACGTGGCTCTCGTGCCAAAATACTTTTTACTGTTCTTCCGGAGAACCAAGAAGCTGCTGCACTTGATTTCTTCACTCGACGTTTACGAGATTTGCGTGAATATGTCCAGGAACATGCTCGAATGATGCGTGTACCATTCTTTGAAGTTGCTATAGATATTGGTGAAAAGAATAGACAGCGTATAGATGAGATTGAGCGTCAGGTGGAAGGTAAATAAAAAAAGTGTTAGAGTGTCCACACGGCCACGTAGAAAAGTGGTAATTCGGCTCTCTGCAAAAGAGCTATACGCGAGTTCGATTCTCGCCGTGGCCTCACCTTTAAATCGCTTTTAATTTTCTTTAATTAAATGTAAACTGTTCCTAACACTCGCCCGAGTGGTGAAATTGGTATACACGCAAGACTTAAAATTTTGTTGCCGCAAGGCAGTGTGGGTTCGATTCCCACCTCGGGCACAGAAATAAACACAATATCCACAGTTTTCTCCATTAACTACATTTCTAGTTTCTGTTACACTGTACGCCATGAAAATTCTTGTCATTGAAGATGATCCTTCTATAGCTGACATTCTACGAATCGGATTGCGTCCCGATGCGCACGCAGTTGACATAGCTGATAATGGAAATGACGGTTCATTCATGGCTCGAGCTTATGAATATGACGTTATTCTTCTTGACCATGCGCTACCTGGAAAAAATGGAATAATGGTTTGCAAAGATATTAGAGGGTTAGGTAAAACAACGCCTATTATTTTTCTATCTGTTACAGGAGATACTGAATTGAAGGTTCAAGCTCTAGATAATGGAGCTGACGATTATCTAACAAAACCATTCTCTTTATCAGAACTAAAATCTCGTATTCGCGCTGTCACACGCAGACCCGCTTTATTAAGCAGTATTGAATTGAAGGTCCATGATCTCTCTCTGAATTCCCAACTTCATTGTGCGACTCGTAATGGAAGACAAATTAGACTTACAAAAAAAGAATTTGCTCTTTTGGAATATATGATACGAAATAAAGGAATCATACTTTCTCGAGCAATGTTAATGGAACATGTATGGAGTGCTGATAGCGATCCATTTTCAAACACGGTTGAGGCACATATTCGAAACCTAAGAAAAAAGATAAATCCACACAAGACAAAATACAATCTAATAGCCAATATACCTGGACATGGTTATATTATTGATACCCCAGAACGATTATCAGCACTTAATAGGTAATATTTTTATCAAAATTTTATATATTCTTTATTGGGGTTTTATCTTGCATTGTTAAGCTATGTAACGGTTATGTGTCGACATAACCAACTTTAAAAATAGTAATGATGATAGTGCTTAGATGACGCATGTATTTTCCTTAGTCGAGAGAACCCGAACCTCTCTTCTCCACATACAAATCATCAGTCATCAAACTGACTAACACAAAATGTCTTATATTCATCTACGGGCAGTAGAAAAATTAAGACGCATCGCACGAGTATGGATGACTCGTGCGATGTTGTGTTTTTCGGCACGCATCAATATTTCAAAGACAATGCTGCTCAGCAGAAATGAATTGAGGAAAAATTATCTTTTGACCATGACTCTCATTTTTTTCCTGCTTATATCCACAATGCTCGCCATCACTAGTACATGGAATAATGTTGCCGTAATCAATATATCTGATTGGAAATATGATGAAATAACTACAATAGACGTGATTATTTACACACTCACATTTATATTTATCTGCTTAATCGTTTGGCTTTCTAGTCGACAGATAAAAGCTTCTTTGGTTCGGGCAGAGAGATCGGAAAAGTTGTTGAGAGAAGAGCGAGATGTACTAGAGCAAAGAGTCGGAGAGAGAAGTAAAGAATTAATAGCTTACCAAGAAAAGAGATTTGCTGAAATGGAACACACGGTACGTGTAGGTGAACTTGCCTGTGGAATTATTCACGACATGATAACCCCCCTCACGTCCATCTCACTTCGCATGGAAGAATTAACGTATCATCCAGAAAAATATTGTACAAAGGAGACTTATGAAATGCTTACTAAAACTATTGAAGCCTCGCGTAGAATGAAAGATTTTATGGGAAGTGCTCAATGTATCATTGATCCAAAACGTATTCATGAAAATATGATTACTAATCTCAATAGAGAGATGGCAATAATATACGACATGTTTGTATATAAGGCTCGTATGTCAAATGTATGTATTGAAATTGAGTCCAAGGACAACCCAGTCGTACCTATACATCCATTGAGGATTCATCAAATATTAACCAATCTTGTCTCGAATGCGATAGATGCATGCTCACACATTATAAAAGAAAAAAACGAGTTTGAATCAACTAAAAAAATTGTCTGTATCAAAGCAGAAAAAAATGACTCTTTAATCAAGATTCAAGTATCAGACAATGGTTGTGGTATGAATATAAATCAATTAGATACTCTCTTTACTGACCAGAGAACAACCAAACCGAGTGGTACAGGTCTCGGACTTATTAGTATACATTCAATAATTACCAAAGAACTTGGTGGAACAATCACTGTGAATAGTGCCGTTGGAATTGGCACGACATTTAATATAACTATCCCTTTACCTGCACATCTCTAGCCGCCTTACGATAACGGCAATAATCACATTCTGGAGCTGGCTTTGGTGGTTTTTCGCCCATGAGGCATGCTTTGATTTTTGGAAGCAAAGGTTCGATCCACGAATCATTTCCAGTGTATGGAATGAGATCAATATCGAACTCAAGTTTTGCATCAAAAGACTTCACATCAGTCTTACCGTTACAATAAACAAAATATCCTGTCGGTGAAACTTTGAATCCATTCTTGCGAAACAACCACTGATAGACTTCCATTTGGCGCTTATAACCAATCTGCCATTCTTTGTCCAAAGTAACTTTTTCCTCCTTGCTAGTAGATTTGTAATCAACAATATGAAGCTCACCAGCATCATTGATCCACACATCATCAACGGCGCCAGTTATAAGAAGGTTAGTATTTTTATCTAAGTAAGTTATGCCTTTGAAATTGCTTCTCCAAATATCCATATCTTCATGCATATATGGAATAACGTCACGAACACCAAAGGCGTGCATCAGTGGATGTGG
>CAIRAF010000107.1 GCA_903876465.1 uncultured bacterium
CCAACTGCAATATTGTAACTGCCTGTGGTGTTATTGCGCATAACGGCAGTACCAGCACCATCATAACCACCAATAGCAGTATTAAAAGAGCCTGTTGTGTTTGCGTACAAAGGATAAGCACCTAAACCAGTATTGTTTCCACCAGACGTGTTACTTATTAAAGCACCTAAGCCAATTGCAGTATTCCTCACTTCCACCGTATCACTCGCCGTGACCTGATCACCCAAGGTGGCAAATCTACCGTTGATCGTCACCATGTGTCGCGCAATGAGCTCATCTGCACCGCGTCGTGTACTGTACCCCTTCCAACCCAAATATTTGTTAATACGCATTGGAAACTCCCCCGGAGCCTTGGTAGGAATCGGTGAAGGCCCATGAGCCGGCTTGGCCGGACGATGAGTCGTCTTCGACGTCACAAATTTTGAAGCGCTGGTTGGCACCAACTTTGAAAGCTTCGCAATAGACATACCTGGTACACTGGTTGAACGGATAGGGGTACTAGCTCGCGCAGGCGCACTTGATCGGCCACCTGATGGACGACTTGCTGGACGGGCTGATTTGTTGAATTTTGTAGGTTTCCTAGAGAAGGTCATAGGGACGAACTGTAACACATGAGGGAGGTGGTGTACAGGGAATACAAGATGTCTTTACTTATATATATTGAAGTAGTAATGTTTACATATTGCGGGTTTGTACAACGGTAGTACATTTCCATGCTCAAAGCATTTTATTTTTGAGTGTTTTGAAAGGAAAAAATATAGGTTCGAATCCTATACCCACAGCCAACAAGAGCATAGCTAATTATGTTCGAGTTGTCTGGAATGGCAAACAAAAGTTTAGGATCTGCTAAAAAAGAAAAAAATGATGAGTATTATACTCAGCTAACAGATATTGAAAACGAGCTTAGGCATTACTCCAATCAATTGAAAGGAAAGGTTATTTTTTGCAATTGCGATGATCCATTTGAAAGCAATTTTTTTAAGTACTTTGCTATGAATTTTAATCGACTAGGACTCAAGAAGTTAATCGTAACTTGTTATAACCCCAGTCCAATTGCAGGCTCACAATTGGCACTTTTTGACATTAAACCGTCGGTTAAAAAAGGTATGAATAAAAATTCTAAGCATTCATACAAGATAGAAATCACTGAAGTGAAAGATTACGATGGTAATGGAAGCACCAATCTCGATGATGTAGAGTACTTACTAAAACATGGCGGCAATGCGCTCACTTTGCTAAATGGTGATGGTGACTTCAGAAGTGAGGAGAGTATAGCTTTATTAAAACAAGCCGACGTAGTAGTTACTAATCCACCTTTCAGTATGCTCATAGAGTACATGGATCAGCTAGTTAGATACAAAAAGAATTTTATAATAGTCGGCAGCTTACACTCCCTACACTATAAAGAAATATTTGAATTGATAAGGTCAAACAAGTTGTGGTTAGGACATAAACCTACAGGTACAGATATGTTGTTTGATGTACCAGAAGATTATGCGGCAGAATTAGTTAAGACTAAGAAGGAGGGCAGTAGCTATAAAATTATTGATGGCAAGGTAATGGGTAGAGCAGCTGTAATATGGTATACAAATTTTGATGTGGTAAAGCGCCATGAAATTTTGTATTTATACAAGAAATACACACCAGAAGAATATCCTAAGTATGATAATCTTGATGCAATTGAGGTAAATCAAGCCATTAATATTCCTGAAAATTATCATGGATATATGGGGGTTTTTGACTCGTTTTTGGATAAATATAACCCAGATCAATTTGAGCTTATAGGTATCCCAACCGGTAATTCAGGTAAGGAAATAGGGGTAACTAAGAATTATAGAGGGAGAACAGATATTTCGTTGACTAGAAATGGTAAAACTAGTTGTCCATATTCTCGAATAATTATTCAACGCAAAAGAAAAATATGAAAATTAAACTAAAACCAATTACTGTATCTGAAATTTTTTCAGGTTATAAGGACAATGCAGAAGAGGGTGTTGTTGGGTATGGTGGTAAGCTGAACATTCGTCCTGCTTATCAAAGAGAATATGTTTATAAGGAAGAACAGCGTAATGAAGTAATTCGTACAGTTATGCGCGGTTTTCCCAATACCGAGTTTCCACTTAATGTAATGTATTGGGCTAAAACTGATGAAGATCACTTCGAGCTTATCGATGGTCAACAACGAACTATAAGTCTATGTCGGTATGTAAATAGTGAGTTTTCGATACTTATTGATGGTATGCCTCAGAACTTTGATAATCTTTCACCAGAAGAAAAGGCTCATATTCTTAATTACAAACTACAAGTGTATGTCTGTACAGGTAGTGCCGATGAAAGACTGGAATGGTTTTCAATAATTAATTTAGCAGGCGAACCTCTTACGTCGCAAGAATTGTTAAATGCGAATTTTACAGGACCTTGGTTAAGTAGTGCCAAGCTTTATTTTATGAAAAGTAATTCTGCCGCATATGGTTTAGCAAATAAATATATAGATATTGAAGCAAACCAGAGTCGAGGAAAAGGTTTAGAAACTGCAATAAAATGGGTATCTAAAGATAATATTAAGCAGTATATGGCAGACCATCAAAATAATGAAAATGCTGACGCTCTTTGGCTGCACTTTAAAAAGGTAATTGAATGGGTACAAAATACTTTTAAGGATTACTATCATGAGATGAAAGGTTTAAATTGGGGTCAACTGTATGACAAATACCACCAGCAAACATATGATCCAAAGAAGGTTTCTTTGCAAATACAGGAGTTGCATGGGGATATATGTGTAGAAAATGTAAAAGGAATATTTGAATATGTTCTCGGTGGCTCAAGTGATAAAAAGTTGCTTGATGTTCGTGTGTTTGATGACACAATTAAGAGATCTGTTTATGCATCTCAAACAAAGACAGCAAAAGCCAAGGGTAAGTCAAATTGCCCTGATTGTGCTATGGGACATGACTCAAACAAGAGTAAAATATGGGATCAAAATGAAATGGAAGCTGATCATGTATCAGCTTGGAGTAAAGGTGGAGCAACAGACGCTAAGAACTGCGAAATGTTGTGCATAAGACATAATCGGGCAAAGGGTAATAGATAATAAAATAAAACATTGATTCAAGAAGTATATTAAATGAATAGAACTAGTAAAAAAATATTCACTAAAAAAGATAAGCAGTATATTTTTCAATGGTGTCTTGCTGCAGTTATTTTTACTGTCGGTACAGTCATGTATTTTTCTTGGTTCTTTGTTCATAATTGTATCTTTCATTGGCCTCCACGGTGGGATATAAAAACATGTTGGAGTGAACAGATTCATTCAGCACAGGAAAGAGCCGCACAGGACGCTAGTCTTTTTGCGCCATAATTTCTTGCACCCTGGATCTACTCATGATCTAATAGGATCATGTCTAAGTCTCAAGAATCAGGTGAACGTGGGGAACTGGATGTAGTGGAGAAAGTCTCATGTCCAAACTGTGGTAAGAAGCTCATGAAGCTTCCAAAGAATTATCCGCTTTACGATATTCAATGTATCGGCTGTAATTTTCGTGCTCAAGTGAAGACAAATATTTCAAAGCCAAAATCAGTTATCTTTGGTGCTGGCTGGGATATCATGGAGAAGGTCTTGAAATCAGGTTTTATTACACCACCACTCATAACCAATTTTATTTGGAAAGATACCACAGGAGATCATCAGGAGATTCGTTTTTATCCATTTATTCCTAAAGCCAATCTCAAGATGCATAAGCTTTCGCCAACTGCTCGTCGAGCAAACTATAAGATGTTTAATTATATTGGAATTGATAAGTTGCCATATTTTAGGGTGTATATGAGGTAGTAACTTTCATTAAAAAGCATATAATAGAAGCATGATCAGAAACCTTAATGTCAACATAGGTAAGGATGAATATGGAAAAGAGATCATTATTAATATTTCCGACCCCATTAAGCTTGATTTTGATGCCTACGACTTCGTAGATGGACATTTATTTTATTATAAGAACTTTATTTACCTTAGTGTGCCAAGAGAGGGCTTAGTGCGTATCTTCAATATGGCTAAGGGTTATTGGGAAGCACCTCAGCTTTTACCTATTGGGCGTTTCGCAATAATTGAGGG
>CAIRAF010000108.1 GCA_903876465.1 uncultured bacterium
AGTTAAAACTGTTGAGAATTATGATCGTTATCTTACTCGTTTCCTCAACTATTCAAAGGCAAAATCACCAAGTGACATCACCGAAAACACTATTCGTGAGTTTCGTCTGTGGCTTAATCGTCAGTTAGCTAGTGAAAATGGTAAGTCAAAGGAAACGTTAAAGAAGAAAACACAGAACTATTACCTCATTTCCCTACGCGCCTTCCTCAAGTATCTAGCCAAGCGCGGTGTCAAAGCAGTTTCACCAGAATATATTGAATTGGCAAAAGTTGGAGATAGACATTTGGATCTTATTACTAAAGAAGAACTTTCTCGACTATTAAAATCAACAGACGGTACTGATCTCAAATTACTCCGAGACAAAGCCATCCTCGAAACTCTTTTCTCAACAGGTTTACGCGTCTCCGAGCTTTGTTCCCTCTCGCGTGACATTGATCTCACCACTGATGAGCTCTCTGTTCGTGGTAAAGGCGAAAAAATCCGTGTCGTCTTCATGTCTGATGAAGCAAAGAAAGCAATTAAAAAATATTTAGATAAGCGTCCCGACATGGATGGTGCCCTTTTCGTGAAAATCTCTGGTGAAGAAAGAAAAATGAAGAATGAAGATCTCGGTCTTTCAACTCGTCAAATAGAAAGAATCATTAAGATATACGCCATCAAAGCTGGTATCTCCAAGAAAGTAACCCCGCACGTCATTCGCCACATGTTCGCCACAGACCTTCTAGGTAATGGCGCCGACCTTCGTTCAGTACAGATGCTTTTGGGTCATTCAAATATAAGTACGACGCAGATCTATACTCACGTGACTGATAGTGAGCTCAAGAGAGTGCATAAGCAGTTTCATAATAAAAAATAAAACACCCAGTTACCCGGGTGTTTGTTTTTCTTGCCTATTGCTAGGCGAACTTGAATATTTTGGACAATTCCCATTGTGGATTCTCCATGACTTTACGATAGAACCACGGAGCTAAGACAACGGCAAAGAAGATATTCCCTGCAAGGTGTCTTAGGGTGAATGGAATCTGTCCAAGAATAGCGTCTGACCATGCTTGGTGGTACATGAGCGGACCCATGAGAACACCAGTGATTAGATCAAAGAACAATGTCCCGACAATACTGGCAATAACAAAGTTCTTTGCTGTAGCATTTCTTCTTTGCAGAAAATAGCCACCCCAAACGCCAACAGCGCCGTATGTGAGCGCGGTTATGATAGTCCATGTGCCAAGTTTGCCCATGAAAAGATCAACGAGAGCAATACTCCCTGCTCCGTAGAGACCGCCTACCATCGGACCATATGCTTTTGATCCGGCGAGTTCAGTCGCCATGAGCGGCGAAACATTCCATAAGCCCAAAAATGGTGAGAGCAAACGGAATATGATTGTTGCGATGAAACCGGCAATGAATTTTGGCATGCCGGACAATGATTGAACGATGTTTTGTTTCATAATGTGGGATTAGTTGATAATCCACACAGCGCGCCCTTTGAGGATTATGCAAAACAGTTGCACAGCCTTACGCGGGCAGTTCACTTATTACAAATAAGTGAGGTATACGAGATCGGACTCTGATTCGGTGTAATTTTTCCGGATCAATACCGTTGCGCGACAGTGAGGGACTTCCACCCTACTTCATCGTATACGCTGTATGTGAACACATAATAACATGTACATAAACAGTTTCATAATAAAAAGTGAAATTGTAAACAAACCAATTCGGACTAACAATAATTATTTGTCAGTAGTTTTTTTCTTAGGTACAAGCGTAATTAAACCAAGTAAAGCCAGAAATAATGCCATGAATGGAGTATATACCCCTCGCAAGTATGATGGTTGTGTTGTAAATCGTGAACCACCAAAGATTGTTGGAAAATTAAGTATTGCTTGAAGGAGCGACTCTCCTTGAGAAATATGAAATATTATTACACTTAAACACACCAGAAATGGCAATGAACAGATAAGCGGTATCAACCATTTTTGTGTCGATAATTTCATTCATAATATTTTATCATTAATTGTTCGTATAATATATTGTATATCTTTATAGGGTGCGAGGTTATAGAAGTGACACAAATCAAAATAAATACTATCATTACCCCATGCGCATCATCTCATGGAACGTGAATGGCATCAGAGCCAATGTAAAAAAAGGTGCTTTTGATTGGTTACTCAACGAATCCGCTGACATTTTCTGTTTACAGGAGACGAAAGCTCACCCAGACCAATTGGAACCAGGGATTCTCAATCCAACAGGCTATACATCATATTTTGACCATTCAAAGGGTCGTCAGGGCTACAGTGGTGTGGCTGTTTATACCAAAGTAAAGCCGGAGAAGGTGGAATATGGACTTGGTAAGTCGGAATTGGATCAAGAAGGACGTTTTCTTGCACTTTACTTCCCTGCAGGTGCTTTCAAGGACATGTCACACAAATTTGTATTAATTAACACCTACTTCCCTAATGGCGGAGGCGGTCCAGAACGTTTGGACTTCAAACTTCGCTTTTATGATGAGTTCTTGAAATACATTAACCATGCCAAGAAGCGCGGTTATGAAGTTATCTTCTGTGGCGACGTCAATACTGCTCACACCGAGATCGATTTGGCTCGTCCAAAAGAGAATGCGGACAACACCGGCTTCCTCCCTATTGAGCGTGCCTGGATAGACCAAGTTATTGACGAAGGTTACATAGATGTGTTCCGATATTTGAACCCAGATGCAGAACTCATCAAACAGCGCCAACTTAGGGCCTAAACACCGTTGGTCGCGAGTTCGAAAACGAAGTTTCGGCGCAG
>CAIRAF010000109.1 GCA_903876465.1 uncultured bacterium
CGACCCGATCCTTTTTAGTGATCGAAAAACGAACATCGGCTTTGCTCATATGATCAAACTTTATGATATTATAACCTAAACTTTATAACTCATATAATATTTCTAACTTTATGATCAACACCAATGTGGAGGCGATTAAAGACACCAACGGCAGAAGAATCATTATTATGCCGATATCTAATAGTCGACAAGGTGATTATGCTTATTTTGACTACATTAAAGAGCAATGCTACAACTTACAAGTGGGTGAAGTCTTTTATAGCTATTTAATGTCCATTGACACGTCGAAGTTTTACGGAAAACGTGACTTCCCAATGACCGAGAACAAACAGCTAGCAGTAGCTAATTTGATTCATCCTGTGTTTAAGTTTATTAAAGAGCAATTTGTTCTCAGAAAGAAAGGCATTGACAAAGTCAAACCCAGGGATTTGTATGAAATGTATGTAAGTCAGCGTAACGACGGCAAGAAGCCCATAGGTAAAAATGATTTCGCCAAAAAGCTGGAAGATATCGGGATTAAATATAAAGTAAGCATGGGCATAAATTACTATAGAGAGACAGCGGAAGATCTCCGTAATATCGCCGAAAAACGTAAATGGCTTTGCAAATACGATAAGGTGGACGAAGACAGTGACTCTGAAAGTGATTTAGAATTATAAAAAGTATTTAAAAACTAAAAAATAAAAATATATACTTCAGTATAAAAAACAATTCTTATTAATAAGTAATGAGAAATAAAATTATTGTACACAATGTTGAAAAGAAAACGACCGATGAATATAAGAATTTAAAATGCGTGGCTAGGGCGTACCCAATGATTGAATACCATCAAATCTATCAGCTCTGGTTGCAACAAACTGGACGTACCAAGCGCAAACAGCAACCTAACAACGATATCTACAGATTAAGTAAACTACTGTTAATATGTGACAACATTACACGGCTTGATGAGGAACAACCTGCAGCTGTCCTATAGTTCGTGCAAACGTGTCCTTATTTGTTAAATACATGGGTGGAAAGTCGGGCTTGAGCAATACCTCAGTCACGTGGTAAACCATCCGTGTCCATCGAATGTCTGAGGAGCGGAATACGTCCCCCTTTAATCTTTTGCCGTTTGCCACGTCTTGAGGGTACTCAAGCTGGATCCTGACCGGTGTCCCTATTTTTAATAAGCCCTTATTGGACTTACTAATAACAGGAAAATCATTTTGTTGTGTGTTCTTTTCTTTGGGGCGGTTGTCGTTAAGACCTTTAATGATTTCGGGCAAATACTCGACCCATTTGGTGGAAGGCTTGCCGGTTTGCAGTTCCACTTGGGCTTGAATCTTGTGGATAATGCTGCCGATGTATTTGTTTCGTACCTCCACAAGTCCCTGAGATCGATGGCGAGCTGTCGGGGCTACCCTCATTTTAACGCCTTTATCAATGAAGTGCATGTGAAACGTACTCTTAAATTCTGATCCCGAATCAACTTCTAAAATCTTTGGGTATTTCAATATGCCATGTTTGTACAGTTTCACAATGCCTTTTACTACTGCATCACTCGTTTTCGATATGAGTGGTACAGCATCGCATTTTTTGCTGTGATCGTCAACCACCACTAGAGCATACTTATAATTACCCGAATCAGTGGGTAAATATATTAAGTCTGCTTGCTGCGCATAGTTGTCCTTAAAGATAGAAAAATGGGGCTCTTCGTCACGTTTCTCTTTTCTAGGCACCTTGTATAAGCTCTCCAGCTCTTTCGTACTTTCCGTTGGCTTTCGTTGTTTGATGATGTTACCAACAATTCTGTTGACCAAGCTCATATATAAGGCTGAGAAATTTAAACGAATTTAGTTGTGTTTGATGTTGGTTCTGAAAATCTGTACTCACGCCCGTAGTTAACAAACAATTCTTGGTTGTTGCGAATAGCTTTTGTAGCCCTGAGAACGACCCGATCCTTTTTAGTGATCGAAAAACGAACATCGGCTTTGCTCATATTGGCATGGTTCACTAGTGAGCCAACGCCTCGATGTAAGGCACCGTCTTCATATAAATCCTTGATTTTGCTAATTTCGATACCGTAAGGGGCGGTATAGTGTTCGGTATAGCGATTGTCCAGTTCTTCTTCGTCAATCAGTTCACCGTCGTATGGTATAATCTCTTCCCCTTCCTTGAACACAATGTCATTGACGCCTTTAGCTTTGTCGTACGC
>CAIRAF010000110.1 GCA_903876465.1 uncultured bacterium
CGAATCAAGTCAGTCAATTGTGGCGATCAGGAATATTTGGCAAAGAAATTTATCTTTGCTACAGGTGGAGCTTCTCATCAGGAAACTGGCTCAACAGGGGATGGATTTAATTGGCTTCGTGAAATTGGTCATACTGTTGTTAGTCCAACCCCTTCGATTGTTCCACTTGCTGTTGCAGAAGAATGGTCAAAGAAATTGGCCGGTATTACTCTGGAAGACATGAAGATTACTTTCTTTGTTGATGGTGTTAAAGATCTTTCAAAGAAAGGACGATTGTTATTTACTCACTTTGGCTTGTCTGGTCCACTTATACTAAACAGTGCTTCTATTGTTGCCGACCTACTTCCCGCAGGAACTGTTACGGCTATGATTGATCTTTTTCCCAGTGAGGATTTAGGCTCATTTGATAAAAGAATAGTTAGTATCTTTGATGGTAATAAGAATAAGATACTAAAGAATGTTATCAGTGAAATTGTACCAGCAGGCATGGCGAAGGGTGTAGAATTTCTAATCGGTCAAATTGGTCTAATTGATCTAAATAAGCAAATTAACGATGTCAGGGTTGAAGAGCGTAAGAAGCTTGTTCATCTATTGAAAGCTTTACCTGTCACTATTACTGGTCTCATGGGCGATGATCGTGCAGTTGTCTCTGATGGCGGTGTTTCTCTTGAAGAAATAGATATGAGAACAATGAAGTCAAAGGTGGTAGAGAATCTTTATGTCACTGGAGATTTACTTCATATTAGTAGACCGTCTGGAGGGTATTCGCTTCAGCTATGTTGGACTACTGGGTATGTGGCGGGTGATGAGGTGGGGAAATAGTTGTGTAGTGTAATTGGAGGAGTATAATTTCTCATATCAATATTAAATTGTCCCGAGGGGCAGTTTTTTAATTGATAAGTCTATGTTAAATGAAATGTATAAAGATTTCGATTGTTGGAATGAATTAAAAAAGACTCTTGAGAAAAGGGTTCCTGTCTTTTGTAATGAACGAGAATTATGGTGGTGCTCTATCGGAGCCAATATTGGAACTGAGACAAGTGGCAAGAATGAGTTATTTGAACGACCGGTTTTAATTCTAGAGGTATACAACAAGCATTCAATACGAGTTGTTCCTCTCACAAGCAAAGTAAAGAATGATCGTTTTCATACAAAGCTCGATTATCAAGGGAGACAAGGTTGGGCGATTCTGTCTCATTCAAAGACGATAAGTTCGAAAAGGTTACAGAGAAAGTTGTACAAGATCAATATGTTTCAACACGAATGGATTACGAGGCGCCTTGAGGGTGTTTACCATAAACGAATCGGCTCCGGTTTCCCGGAGCCTCGGAGCCGTAAGGCCTGATTAGATAAGTATATAGGATCGAATAAGACTGTCAACTTTTTACTTATTGCCTCTTGCGAGGCGAGGCCGAAGCCACTTGTAAAGTCATGTTAGCAGTTTGATAAATGGTGTCAAATCCTTGACAATTTCATCTATATAGTATATTGTATCAAAGCAATTCTAACTATATAAAACATGCCCGGTAAAGATTTTAAAGGTTCTAGTGGACCACATAAAGCAGGAGGAACTCCGCACCGCCAGACAGGCGGGCGTCCTTTTCATGCAAAGAAGTTTGGTACACCTTCATTTGGTGGCCCAAAGAAATTTGGCTCAAAACCTTCGTTCGGCGCCAAACCTTTCGGCGGTGGTGCCCCATTCAAAAAGTCATTCCAAAGTACCAGTACTCCTGGCACCGGTTTTCGTAATAGTCCAAAGCCATCATTTAGTGGTGGCTATAAGGGTAAGTCATCTTTTGGTGGACATGGTTCTTATGGTTCACATGGTGATCGTCCATCATTTGGGGGTTACAAGGGTGGCGGTTATAAAGCTGGTCCAAAGTCAGGTGGCTACAAAGGCGGTTCATCACGCGGAAGTTTCTCAGGAAGTCGTGGAGGAGGATCACGTGGTAATGGTGGACGTGGCGGTTTCGCACAGAAGTCATTCCGTGACCTTTCAAAATTCGTTAACAAAGCCGTTATCACAGAAGAAGTGGCAGTATTCAAACCTGAACATGCTTTCATTGATTTCTTAATAGACGACAAGCTTAAAGCTAATATCGTCAAAAAGGGTTATGTGAATCCAACTCCAATTCAAGATCGTGCTATTCCTCATGTCCTCAAGGGAAGTGATGTTGTTGGTATAGCTAATACTGGTACTGGTAAGACAGCGGCATTTCTTATTCCTCTTATAGATAAGGTTCTCAAAGATCGCACACAGAAAATCATCATCATGGTTCCTACTCGCGAGCTTGCAACACAGATCGACGATGAGCTCCGTGGTTTTGCTAACATGCTCGCAATCTTTTCAGTTGTTTGCGTGGGCGGTTCACCTATGGGAAAGCAACTATCTGGACTTCGTCGTTCATATAACTTCGTCATCGGTACACCTGGACGTCTCAAAGATCTCCAAGAACGTAAAGCTCTCGATCTTGCTCACACCAAGACAGTTGTTCTTGATGAAGCAGACCGTATGCTTGATATGGGATTCATTCACGATATGCGTTTTATGATGGGCAAGATGCCTGCTGATCGCCAGACTCTTTTCTTCTCAGCTACTATGTCTAGTGATATTCAGGTTCTCATCAAGGATTTCTTGAAGAGTCCAGTTTCTATTTCAGTTAAGACTGGTGATACAGCAAAGAGTATTGATCAGGATATTGTCCGTGTGAATGGTAAGAATAAGGTAGATGTTCTCCAAGACCTTCTTACTCAATCGGATTTCTCAAAAGTTCTCATTTTTGGTAAGACAAAACATGGAGTTGAACGTTTGAAAGAACTTCTTGTTGCTCGTGGTTTCAAAGCAGAATCCATCCATGGTAATAAGACTCAGTCACATCGCCAACGTGCTCTTGATTTCTTTAAAAAGAATACTCTCCAAGTTCTTGTTGCAACAGATGTCGCTGCACGTGGTATCGACGTTTCTGATGTTACTCACGTTATCAACTATGATCTTCCTGCTACTTATGAAGATTACATCCACCGCATCGGTCGTACCGGTCGTGCTGGTAAGAAGGGAAAGGCGATTACGTTTATTGAATAAAAAACACCGCTTCGAATAAGCGGTGTTGTTGATTTACCGAACCATTAGTTTGCGCCCTGGGTTTGGTGTTTGGGAATAAAAAGTGATCTAATCCCAGACATAATTTTTTTCAGCTTACTTTCTCCTGGTGGGAGAGCTGTACAGGAAAAGAAATACCACATAAGCATATTACAGAAGTTGAAAATTATTCCTCCTAATGTATAGGTGGTTGTTCCTATGAGTACAACGTTTACATTAATTCGGGAA
>CAIRAF010000111.1 GCA_903876465.1 uncultured bacterium
GCTGAAATAGATACCTTGAAGCGCACACAGATTATGAACATCACCCTCGGTAAGTTGCAATCAAACGCCTTCCGCAAAATTGAAGGTGAAGAATTGACGGGATTTTTGAGAGCGCTAGGGCTTTAGTTTGACAATCTTTCTTATAGCGCTAGTCTGTAGGAAGAACATACATAACCATCAACCAAGGGCTTCCTATGGACATTGAATTGATAACGTTCGAAGAAA
This sequence comes from uncultured bacterium, assembly GCA_903876465.1. Taxonomy (GTDB): domain Bacteria; phylum Patescibacteriota; class Minisyncoccia; order Phycocordibacterales; family PALSA-1337; genus C7867-002. The sequence continues at coordinate 226 of CAIRAF010000111.1, forward strand.
TCCGCAGTCGGGCAGAGATTGACCTCATTGGTGGAATCGTTGAAATCCCCTGTGCAAACCAAATATTGCGCGGAACAATTGATGACATTTACTGGTGGAAACGAAATCGCCTTCGTGGTATCGAATGGGTCGATGGCACAGTTTGGGACGCTTATACTTCGTCCTGGATCCCGGTGCCCAACAGTTTTCTGCAATTTGATTTCGAATCATTTGAATATTTTGCCGGACCATATCAAATGGAAAGTGGTGAGATATTCTTTATTACTCGAAACGTTCTTTACACGGTCATTTTCCCTGTCGGACTGCAACCTCCTGACAAACCATACGAGTGGCGTGAATGTGCCCAATTGCACTGTCGCTTCATGGGAATCGCAGCCCCATGGCGAACATCAACATAATCTTGAAGACTTTCGATACGAGCGACCCGCCTTCCGCGCGTCGCTTTTTTTATTTAAAATTTTCTAGACTTACTTCCCCATCTCCAGCGTCTGATCAATCTTTATTTGCTCCACGAACTCTGGCACGTGAGAAACGAGTATAAGTGCTCCCTCATAGGCATCAAGTGCTTTTGCGATAACAGGTATATGACGAAAATTAATATGGTTTGTTGGCTCATCCATGATAAGGAGACCAGGACGTAGGAGAACCAGACGAGCAAAGGCCACCAGACCTTTTTGACCTTCAGAGAGCGAACCTATACGAGTGTGGACCATTTCACCAGTGATGAGGAATGCAGCCGCTGTAGCGCGCAATTCAGTTTCGATAAAGCGACCATCAACAGAACGAATAACCTTTTCGAGTGATTGATAGACCGTATCATTAAAATCCATCATGGAGAAATCTTGACGATAGTACCCTACGCGAACACCATCCATTATTTTAATACCTTCAACAGGAGTCTCTGGCTTTGAGGCGGCGTAAATTTTTTCAATCAAAGTAGACTTTCCAATACCGTTTGGACCACTTATTATCATGTGATTTTTACGACGCAAAGCTATTTTAGCCGTACGCATAATTGGCTTATGTGTCTTCAGATCCAAATATGAATACTTGCTTATTGAAATAATGTCGCCAATCAGATCTTGCTGACTTGGTATATAAAACTGCTTGATCGTTTTATCTTCTCGGCGAACATCAACTATTTCCTCTTCGAGCTCTTCAGCTTTCTCACGCATACGCTTGGCCACTAGACGCATCTGACCACCTTTATTGGCAAAGAGTCCAGCTTGATATTTTTTGGCATCAATTTCCTTTTGACGACGAGCATTATCCATATTTTCTTTTTCCACGCGCGCAGTGATCTGATCCATCACATCTTTATAGTCACCCACATATTGCTCAATCTTTCTTGTGTGAATATCGAGATATAGAACGCCATGAGTAAAAGCATTTAGGAATTCTGCATCGTGAGAAATGACGAGACAGGTCTTCTTATAATTGATCAGAAATTGTGTCAGGTGTTCAATGCCGGCTTTATCGAGGTTATTTGTTGGCTCATCAAGTAAAAGAATATCTGGATCTTGAATGAGAGCAGAAGCAAGAAGTAGTCGTGCTTGCTGACCACCAGAAAATGTTTTGACCAGTCTATCTTTAACATCGATTAAAGCAGATGAGGATGATTTGGAAGTCGCTTTTACTTTCGATGATTTGTGGACATTAAGATTTACTACTTCCAAAACTTCATCAATTTTTGGATCCAAATCATAAATCTTTTCTCCAAAACAATTTGCGAAAAATTCTCGTACTGTTAGTTCAAGGTCAGCTCGTGGAATTACTTGTCTAGCAGTTGCAACAGTTGCCCCATTCGTAATGTGAATCATACCGGACTCTGGCTTGTATCCTTCGGTTGAATTCCCTGCATGCTCTGCCCCGAGGATCAAACCAAAAATCGTACTCTTTCCAGCACCATTTTGACCCATCAAAGTCACTTTGGTACCACGTCGAACATTGAAGGTCACCTCGTCCAAAATAGGCTTATTGTGGCCATGTTCAAAGGACACATCCTCAAAGCGGAGGACCGTATCACCAGAGAAGGCGCCAACAGTTGAACGTGATTGGTTGTTTTTGGCCATTTGATTAAGAATGTATACAATACGGCATTTCGGCCTTTATTGCTAGTATTTTGGATTAGCTTGATAGACAATACATGTATATCGTGTTATATTCTTCAGTCGGAGTTACTACAGTTCTTCGTCAATCACCTATGTGGTTGACGCAACAAATCAATACAAAAATCGAACAAATGAAGCGTATGGCACGAATGATAATCACTAAATTAAGCGACGTCGATCCCCTAGCGGAACGGTCGCGTACAAACCCTTATTTCACTATCGGCATCACCCAATACAAGTTGATTGGCAAAATCGTGTCGAAAGACCCCAATTCGAAAATGTGGCTTGTAAAATCTATTGGACCGGGCGGTAAACTTGAAAGAATGTCCGATAATCAAATCCTTGAAGGAATCAAGAAATACGATGATTGCCTCTCAGTTATCGCCAGGAGCCCGGCTAAAGTTCTTCTCAAGCGTCGTCGGCAATGCTTTGCTGTTAGCACCGAATAATATTGCTTGGTGCAATTTGCCGGATTCCACACCTGTGGGATCCGGTCTTTTTTTATTCAAACTAGCACATAGTTCTCCCCTATTTTATAATGTTACCATCATGACCAAAATACAAAAAATAACTTACTACATATTAAAAATAATGTTAACCCTCGGTTTTCTAGCTTCCGGTTTTCCAAAAATTACCGGCGACCCCATGGCAGCCGCTGGTTTTGCCCAAGCTCATTTGCCGCTGTGGTTTATGTACTTTATTGGCATTGCTGAGATCCTGGGTGCTATCGGACTTTGGGTACGCAGATATTCACTCGCAACATATGCGGCATATGGACTTTGGGTTATTTTGGCTGGTGCAGTAGTAACTACTCTTATTTTTACCACGACTCAAGTATTTGCTATCGTGCCAGTAGTATACGGAATTATCCTTGGTATCATTTTCTGGCTTGGTAAAAAATAATTACTTCGCCTTCCTTCGGTGAATCATGATTTGGTTGCCATCAGGATCTTCAATAAGGACCATCGTACAAACTGGGCCATCGTATGTCTCCATAAGGAACTTAACTTTCTTGTCTTTTAATTCTTTAACTCCTGCATCAAAATCACCATCAAGTTCTAGAGCAACTGTTGCACCAGTTTTACCTGGACTGAAATGAGGGGCGCCCTTCCCTATAGCCAACGTATCCGGACCAATTTCATATTCAATAAAAGCAGAATCATCACCAATCCATTCAGAAGTCGCTTTTAAACCCAGTACTCCTTCATAGAAAGCTCGTGCCTTTGGTACATCTTTGATTGGATATGAGACAAATGAGAATGAGGTGAATTTCATGGATAGGATAATAATATCACGACAAATAGTAAATGGAGAAATGGCTGGGGGGGGCGATACATTTCCCCAAAAACACTTGGACGAAAACTTTTCGTCTATCCATATTTTAAGCCGTGGACGATTTTATTTCGTCGATCACTTTTTGGGAAACCATGTCTCCCCCCCCCACTATAGAACCCCCCCCATTCCACACTTGCACCACTCCACTATTCCACAACTTATCCCCGAATTTTAATAATTTAATTACTTCAATTTTTAATATAAAATATCCAACTAATGGAAGAAACAGAAAAAAATCTTAAAGCAATCAGAGAAAGTCTCGACAACCTTGACCTTTCGTCACAGGAACAAGAAATCTTTCTCTTTCTTGTCGAAATGAAATCACCTTGGCCAACAAGCGCAATTGCGCGTGAACTTGAAATATACCGCCAAACACTGTTTTCAAATTTGAAATCTATGACCGAACGTCAATTATTAACTGAAACAAGACAAGGTAAAAATGCCTATTTTCAGACTGATTTTCACCACTTAGAAAAATACGTCAACTTGAAACTTAACACCTTGGAGTCATCACTACTTCTTCTTCGTCATCTTCTCAAAAGTAACCAACAGTGATGAACCGAAACAAACCGATGAGTAGGTACCAGCCAAAATACCGACAATGAGCGCCAAAGTAAAATGCTGTGTCGATTCTCCGCCAAAGATATAAAGCGCTATCAAAGCAATCAAAACAGTAAGAGACGTATTGATCGAACGAGTAAGAGTCTGATTGACTGACTCACCTACTACTTCACCAAACGGCTTACTTGCACTCGCATGTGATAGGTTCTCACGAACACGATCGAACACCACGATAGTATTGTGAATGGAGAAACCAAGAATAACTAGAAGCGCCGTGACAAACAAAGTATCAACTTCATAACCCAGATAATGACCAAGAATACTGAATGCACCCAGAGGAATGATGATATCGTGAACAAGTGAAGCAATAGCGATCAAACCATATTTCCATGAAGAAACTGGCTGCGACACTTTGCGGAAAGCAAAAGTTATATACAAAACGATACCAAGAATAACTAAGATGATTGAGACGATAGCTTTTCGAAGTGATTCAGCGCCGAGAACTGGACCGATAGAATCAAAACTTTTTATAGTTGCAGAAGCTGTACCATTAACAGAAAGTGCTGTGATAACTGAAGCCTTCTCAGCTTGGGAGACAGCTTTCATACGTACGAAGTAACCAGTGGTACCACTTGGGCGAACAGAGACTACTGGATCGATAGATGTGAGTCCTGAGATAAGTTCGTCTTGTGTTGGGACAACACTACTCATACTAGTCGTGGTTGCCAATCCAACTACAGGATGACTATCATAAGACACTTCGATAAGGGTTCCTCCAGCAAAATCAATACCAGGCTTCAGTCCCCAAATAGCGAGTGCTCCGATAGAAACAACAAGGAGAATCGTAGTGAAAGCGTATAAAATTTTTCTGTTATTGATGACCCACATATTATTTATTTACAATTAATCTTTTAATCGTGTAAAACCATTGCTGATAAGGAAAGTTGAAAGCTTAGTTGTTTTTCTTGGAGCAACTGCATAAAGGAACATACGTGAAGCGGTGATAGCCGTAAACATAGAAACTGCAACACCAATGATAAACACTAGAGCAAATCCGGTGATTACTGATGTACTTCCAAAGAAAAAGAGAATTCCTCCAGTGATAAGACTTGAAATATTCGAGTCACGAATTGATGTCCATGCGCGAGCAAAACCTTCATGCATAGCATCAGAAATACCACGACCACGACGGAGTTCTTCTTTCATACGCTCAAAGATGAGGATGTTAGCATCCACCGCCATACCGATAGTGATGATGAATCCAGCAATACCAGCAGCTGAAAGAGTGACAGGTATCATTTTGAAAAGTGCCAACATGAAAGCTGTATAAACAGCGAGAGCGATAACTGCAACCAAACCTGGCAAACGATACCAGAGTACAAGGAAGATGCTGATGATGATGAAAGCTATGATACCAGCAAATATACCTCCATTAACTGCAGCTTGACCAAGTGATGGACCAATAGTTTGCGTAGATATAAGTGAAATAGGAACTGGCAAAGCACCGAAATTGAGATCACGAACAATTGTCTGAACTTCTGGGAGTTGGAATGATCCTGTGATTTGTGCCTGTCCCCCATCGATCTCTGCTTGAACGACTGGAGCTGAGACGAGTGCACCATCAAGGAAAATACCAATGTAATTACCTATATTATTTTTTGTGATAGTACCAAAAAGTTTTGCGCCTTCAGTTGTAAAATTGAGACCAACTTGTGGAGCATTAGTAGTCGAATTGAATTGGACTGAAGCGCGACTAACCATAGCACCAGTAAGACCAGTATCAGTGAAGAGTGCTGTGTAAGCTGCAGCTTGAGTCGTTGTTGATTCAGCAAGGATAGTTGAAGAAGCCTGAAAAGCTTTGACATCAGCAGCTGTAGCAAGACGAAAATCTAGAACAGGCGTCTTACCGATCTCTGCAGCAGCCGCATCAGCATCAGAGACTCCTGGAAGCTCGACTATGAGTTTATATTCATTACCAGCACTAGATAGAGCACCACCGAGTTGAGTCTGGACAATAGGTTCAGAGACGCCAAGTGTATTCACGCGACGTTCAACAACATCTCGAAGAGACTGCATTGATGCTGTTATGTCTGCATTTCCCAATTTTGTAACGTCAGCAGAATAAACGAGGTGCGTACCACCAGAGAGATCAAGGCCTAGATGGAATGGGTGAAAACCGGCCCAAGAACCAGCAACCTGTGAAGCGTAAACGAAATATCCAATAAGTAGAGCGAAAATGAGGACGTAGACAGCTTTTATTCGTTGTTTGAACATAGGGCGTATTGTATAGATTTGACGGCGATTTTGCAAGGTTTTACAGAGTTGACTAAGCAAGAAAAAAACCGCGTCGTACAGACCGCGGTTCGCGAGCAAAGACCTTTCATTTTCTGAGGTATGCCAGAACATTCCTTATGCCACTGGCTTTAGGTTGTCCCTTAACAACAACTTTTTTCAAATACCCGTAGATAAGTGGGCCACCGTTGATTGCATCCAGATAACGGGAAATCTTTGCGTATTTCCCACCAATCACCATAGACGCAACTTTATAGCTATGATTGGGATTATTATCCGTGTAGAGGCGCATATTTTCCATTGCGTTTTGAAGAGTATTTAACTCGACATCAGTGCTTACACTGACTGCAACCTTGAGGAGACTGCCTCCAACACGCCGACAAATATCAGCCTGCGCCAATAATTTATCTACCGTTGGTGTCTCTTCGAAATCATGGTAGGAGACGATAACTCCCACACCAGACTTCCTGGCCATCACGACAACATCCATCAATTCATCGACAGTGCTCGCCTCGATATCGATAAAAGTCGCGTAACGAAGGAATTTTTTGTATAAATTTCGCCGGTCACGAATCGTCCAACTTTTGCGTCCACCTCCCTCGCCCGCATCCCGGACGGTGATAATCAGGGGCTTCTTCGTGTTCAGCAATTGTTGAAAAGATTTATTGCTGGGGTCAGACAAGCGAATCTTGTCCAATCTCACTTCGAATATGTCCACTAGTCGTGAACTCGCATCAACGAATCTTCCAATGCGACAAGCGCACACCAAATCATCTTTGCAGGCAATAACGCCAACAACATTGGTTTGTTCCAACAGTTTGCTATATTTATTTTTCATAGGTTCAACTAGTTCAGGTTTTGTTTACTGAACTTATGAAAGCATAAAAACACTCACATGTAAAGAGTCAGGAATCTTCTCGTCTACTTCACATACTTCATGTACCTTCCCTCCTTTTTGACGAAAGCTTCTTTTGAAGGCCACTTGTATTGATAACCATACATACGCGTGACTTTAGTACCATCAACAGCAATAGGATACGAATACGACTTCCAACCACCTTTAGATGTTGGAACGCGACCACGTGTTCCATTCCACATTACAAAGAATACAATACGTATGAGCCAAGGATTGATACGGACAGGTCTCTTGTGAACCGCCTCCGCCATATTACGGCCTGTGACGACCGGTCCAGGAGGACAAGCATTGAAAGCTTCATAGTCAGTCTTGAGCGGATTGAAAGCGAACATAGTAACAATATCAGCAATATCATCTTCGTGGATGAATTGGCGACACCACTTCTTTGTAACAGGCACAAAAGAAACCATTGCTGAAATAAGGCGATGGATGAAAGATTCTTTGAGTTGACCAGAGAGAGCTGCTTGTAGACCGAAACGAATACGCATATAGCGACCACGTGGACCAGTGATAGCTGCAGGACGGATGATGGCTACCTGTGGAACCAGACCAGCATTCTCCCCTTTTGCTGCCAAAGCCTTCTTATACCTCTCCATCAAGTGCTCCTCACAAATTCTCTTTTCTTCAGCATAAAGATAATCTGTTTTTCTGAAACCTTCTTCTTCTTTGAACAAATGCTCAATAGTATTATTTGAAAATGCTGCATAGGAAGCCACAGTTGAGAAATGAATTAACTTCTTAACAGATGGTGTCGAAAATGCAAAATCAAAGATAGCGTCAGAACCATCAATATTCCATTTCCATTGTGTTGCCTTATTGGCATACATTTCGCGAATCTGCCATGCAGTGTGAATGACGATATCAGGATTATAAGAACGAACTTTTTCTTGCCAAGTTGTATCGGAAGTTAAAGCCTGGATATATATCAAATTCTTTACGTTCTTGATGAGATCTGGCAACGGCTCTTTGTCGATGGCAATTATGGTTTCAATATCATTTCGAGTTGAAAAGAGGTCAATAAGCATAGCGCCGACATAACCCGCGCCACCAGTGATAAAGATTGTATGTTTGGATGAATTCATGTAATACCTAATGTATCATTTTTCTACCCCTTTCTCAATTACATCCCCTCTCTAGAGAGTAAAGTCTTGAAAGTTTTCAAAACAATCTGTAAATCCAAACTAAATGAACGGTATTTTATATAATACAAATCATATGACATGCGCACTTTATTTTCTTCTATAGTCTGCGGAGGTGTATTCTGATTGACCTGAGCCCAACCAGAAAGACCAGGTTTGACGATTGTTCGAACTGAATAGTACGGAATAGCGTCTTTCAATCTGCCACCAAGACCAGCAATATCTGAACGTGGACCAATGAGCGACATATCTCCTTTCAATACAGCAAGTCCTTGTGGCAATTCATCGATACGAGTCTTGCGTATAAAATGACCGACGCGAGTGACCTTATTTTCACTTTGTGCACTTTCATTAACCCATTTTCCATGATCATTCTTCTGCATACTTCTAAATTTATAATAGTGCATTGGTACACCATCTTTTCCAGTTCTCTCTTGGCGTATGAAAACAGACCCCTGATCTTCTAACTTTATTGCAATTGCCACAAACGGATAGACAATAACTGTGGCAATACAAATAATTACTCCGAAAAATAGATCCAGAGCTCTTTTGAGAAAATCATACATGCGTGGAGAAACTGAACTGATATGACTCATGATCCAAGCATAATTCATACATGAAAGCGGAATACGATTGAAAGTCTCTTCGTAAAGCTCATGAATATCGATAATCTGCGTCTTTGGAAAAAACTTGTTATACAACTCTGGAAGCAATGCTTCAATATGCGGATTATTTATATCTGCCACAATATATTGAAATGTTGAACCACTATCTTCCATTGATGAAATAAGCGTCTGTGCTGAGACCTCTGGATCAATACGCTTACGACAAGATAAGCCAATACGCGGATTGAAAGACATTTCAGTTATAAGGTCTTCTACTTCTGGACCAGAGCCAATAACGAGTGCTGGGTATTTATGTCTAAGAGAAAATAGTGAGTATGTACTCATGCGCCAGAGTACCAATAATGCCGATGAGAGAAAAAGATAAGCAAATAGAGTTATCTTTGGCGTAACCTGAAAACTTGGTACGAAATAAAACAATGCTACAGCGATAAGACCATTGACGATCTGAGCACGAATAACTATTGCAGGTATAGATGAACGAACAAGAAAAACCGTGCGTCCATAAAGTCCAGATATATAGAATGTTACAATCGAATAAAGAAAGATAATAGAAAATGGCAAACTATGAAAGTTTATCGTCTCATTTGATGGCCAAGAATGGTAACGGAGTGCCAGTGTCAAAAACAGAGAAAGTGCTAGAATAATGACATCGATGCATCCGACCAGTATTGGTTCCCTTTTATTGACTATAGCCATAGTATGCTCTACTCTACAATAAAACTCTCTATATGAAAATAGCCTATCTTATAACGAAGTCGAACTGGGGCGGAGCTCAAAAGTATGTTTATGAGCTTGCTACTAGTCTCAATAAAGATTTATACAAAGCCCAAGTCATCTTGGGTGGCAATGGGCCACTTATAGAAAAGCTGGAATCACAGAATATTAAGGTTATTCCAATTGATTCATTTGGTCGGGATGTTGATACGCGCAAGGATTTTGAAGCATTCAAAGAATTGTGGGGTATCGTTCGCCGAGAACGTCCAGATATTTTACATATCAATAGTTCAAAAGCTGGGATCATGGGTGCCCTAGTTGGAAGAATGCTCCGAGTACCAAAGATAATCTTTACAGCTCATGGTTGGGCTTTCAATGAAGACAGACCGCTGTATCAAAAAATTATCATCAAAATACTCCACTGGATTACCATTATTCTTTGTCATCAGACTATTGCTGTATCAGAAAATATTAAAAATGCATTTAATGGTTGGCCTTGGGTAACCGGTAAAATAATAGTCATCCATAACGGTATAAAAGCAGAAACAGGCTATGCAAAGAATGGTGCGCGACAAGCCCTAGTTACGATGTTTCCAGGATTGAAGAAAGCCTTGGAGCAGAAAAAACTTTATTGGGTTGGAACGATTGCTGAACTACATCCAATAAAAAATATAGATGGCGCTCTGAAAGCAATGAACGAACTTTTGAGACAGGTCGGCGATAGACCCAATGCTCCATATTATCTTTACACTGTTATGGGTGAAGGCCATGAACGTTCAAGGCTAGAGAGTATGATCGCTGAACTAAATCTATCTGATCATGTCTTTCTTCTTGGACACGTTACTGATGCTTTCCAATACATAAAGGCTTTTGATACCTTCTTACTCCCTTCCAAATCAGAAGCCCTAGCTTATGTTCTACTAGAAGCAGGTTTACAAGAGACTCCTGTAATAGCAACAGGTGTTGGTGGTATTCCTGAAATCATAGATGACATGACTTCTGGCATTCTTCTTCAGCCAAATAAATCAAAGGAAATTGCTCATGCCATTTCCTTCTACGCTGAACATCCAGAGATTGCTCGCCAACACGCTCGAGCCCTCAATGAAAAAGTAAAGAAAGATTTTACATTAGAAAGAATGGTGAGTGAGACAGAGAAAATTTATAATTCTAAATAGTCACAATTAAAAAACCCCTAACCAAATTACATGGCGGGGCCCTAGACTAGACGGAAAATTATTGTTCAGCAAATAGAGGAGCGGAGTGAACACTGAACAAATCATATTCAAGCCAATGCCAGTAAATAACTGGTGTTTGACCTTCGATATTCTGAATCCTCGGAACAAACTGATTACCGAAATTATCATGAGCCGCTGATCTCCAGAGGAGCAAATGTTTTCCGCGAAAAGCATCAGGGATGCCTTGCTTTATCATTGCCCTGCCTTCATCGAAATTCATAGTCCGACGAATGATAACAGTTTCTTCCAAATGATTGAGTACCTGCACCCCTTTGACCCTACCACCCTCCATCTGTTTTGGAAGAAGGTAAGGGATAAGATATTCAGGATCGAATGTTTCGGGACCCAAAGCTTCAACTCCCGGAAATATCCACCCTGTGACGAAATGTGGAACAGAGTCTCTTAGACCTCCCCTCTCAACAAAGATTTTTGGCTTTTTCATAATTTATGTAAAATTGACCAACTCCAATAAACACCCTACAAGACTGGTCAATAAAAAACAAGCCTGATTTTTTACTTACTGTGGGCCCAAGAACTCATTCTTGACCGCGTCCTTATGCGCTGGACGTGCATATCTTCTCATGGCCATCAGGATACCAAGGGCGATGAATTCTGTCATAACGTGTGTGCCACCATAACTCATGAATGGTAAAGGCGTACCAGTTACAGGCAAAAGGTGTATATTCATGCCTATATTAACCACAAGGTGTACGATGAAAAATATTGCTACGCCGGCACCATAAAGTATTTCGAAATTCGTTGCTCCACGCGAGGTGTTGACTATGATACGCCATATGAGGATACCGTAGAGGCCAAAGAAGAGAACCACACCAACAAAACCCCATTCTTCGGAGAAGGCCGCAAAAATAAAGTCGGTCTGATATTCCGGCAAAAACTTAAGGCGTGATTGTGTGCCATATCCAACTCCTTTACCCATGATTTCTCCAGAACCGACAGCTATCGTTGATTGATATGAATTGTAGCCTGAACCGCGAACATCAGTCAGTGGATGAATAAAGTTTATAATGCGCTGTTTTTGATAATCGCGAAAACCAACAAACCATAGAAGTGTAAAACCAAAAACCACCAAAGCAAGCAAACCAAAAAGATGTTTTCTTGATATACCAGAAACCATGACCATGCCAAGCCATATGAGAAACATGATGATAGCTGAACCGAGATCAGGGTGCAAAATGACCAGAACAAAGAAAATAAAAGTATAAATACCCGACACGATAATGTGACGAATATTAGCGATCGCTATATGTCTACGTGAAAAATATTTAGCGAGAATTATGATCAGTGCTAGCTTGGCGAAATCAGATGGTTGAAATGAGAATAATCCAAAATTAATCCAGTTAGCAGCACCGTGAGAAACTTTACCTATAAGAAACAGAGCAGACAATATGACAACAGAAGAAGTGAACAGAAACACTGATACTGAACGCAATCGGAGAAATCGGACATCGATACTACTTACCGTAAAAAAGGCAATGATAGAAGCTATTATCCAGAGAAACTGATGCCAAGCAAAAGTACTATCATCAGTAAATGAATGCATCGTCGAAAGTCCCGCTGCCAAAAGAGGAATGGTCACCAGGAAGAGTACCCAATCGATACTCATGGCTTTATTTTGAATGAATCGTATCATTCCCCTATTCTGCCACAGGTAAGACTTCTATGGAAATGACTGAACCATTAAATGAGCTTGGCCAGGTGAATGGAGCTACAGCACTATCATATCCAGCGATACTGTCTATAACAGTTTTTGAAAAACCAATAGCGTTACTATCTTTATCATACAAGACCACATATACATCTATTTTATTTATTGGATCGACTCCTGAATTTTTGAGGGTAACAGACAATGAAGTACCGGAACTGTCTTCCGAATATTTCTTTTCGCCAATTAAGATATTGGCAAGAGGGTCTCCTGCGGATTGCCATTGTGGTGAACCGGTAAATTCAAATAATGCCTTAGAAGGAATACGTTTACTCATAGCCACTTCTCCATTGAATGCCAATGTATTTCTATGAGGCGGCAATGTAACAGTACCAGTATATTCAGTAATCTCAACACCTTGATTGTCGTATACGATCACATGATACGGTACATCAAGTGCAACCGCAGATGTATTTGGATTGATAATATATGTAGCAATATTATAGAGTTGTGGAGCGACTTTCTCTATACGTGTCCAGACGATTTGTGGTGTCAGGAAGGCACTTGGACAGAGTCTTCTACATGAACCTCCACAATCTACACCAGTCTCATCACCATTTTGAACACCATCAGAACAAGTTGGAGCCTTGTAGAATATAAAGAATGCAGGTAAGCCGATCGCTCCGATAGCGATAACGACGATAATAAGCATATATACAGATTTTCTACGCTGCGACCATGAAGACATATAGATTATTGTTGTATAGGGTTAGGTGAATTGGTTGATGAGTTTTGTTGTGCAGCCTGCATTTGTTGTTGGAGTAACTGCATCTGAGCTTTGAACTTAGGATCATTCAACATTTGCTGTTGGGCCCGTGAACTCTGTGAAAGTTGACTGAAGCCAGTTATAAAGAGTGGAATGACTACGAATATATATACAAGTACCACGATAATACCAAGTATAAATGAGGCTATTAGCCAAGGCTTCATTGAAGCGGCCGAAGCATCAGGCAAACGGGTATTTTTGAGGTCAACATATAATTTATACATGTAAATCATTGCAAATGAAATCATGAGGATTTCAACTGCAAAGATTACTACTGCCATAATGATGCCCGTGACAGCTGGAGGAAACATTACATCCAATAAGATAGAAAGTAACATTAATGTAATCTGAGCACCAAACATTACACCAAAACACAATAGAGCAAGAAGAGCTATTCTTCCGAAAGTTGCCAACCAACGACCCTTGACCAGACTGCAACTCTCAAGCAGAGCTCCGAATCCCCTCTTTCCATCAATAATGAATGTAAACAAACTTGTACTGATGTATACAGCGACAATAAATCCTGGTATTACAAATAATGCAAAAGATCCATAAGTTACCAAGCCAGTAATTATCATGAGTAATAGGAAAGGCCAGAATAGTTTAATTCCAAATTTAACTTGACCAAGAATTGTTAGAGACGGACTGGTTTCTGTAGAAAGTCGATGAATAGCATTTATCATGGCTGAATAAACCGTCAAACCACCTACAATAATAACTGCAACATAAAGAATCGTGAAGATTATGACTAAAGGCAACAATCCTGATGCCGCACACAATGCCAACAACAACACAGCGATAAATCCGCAAACAAACAATGAAGCTGGTATGCCGGCTAGTATCTTCCAATTCTTCTTAAGAAAAGTAACTGATGAACTGATAAGCTCGCCCGGTCCGATTAACTGTTGAGATTTTACTGGTACCGTAGATGCGACTGGAGCTTGGTCTTGAGGGTTCATATAATAAACGCGAAATTAGAATAATAACGACTTCCTTATTATCTCATTTAATTCATAAACAAAAAAGCCCCCGAAAGGGCCCAAATTGTATAGACGCTAATTGAATACTCTGTTCTGGCGACAAGCTACTTTCGCCCCGAAGGACTATCATCGCCGCTACTGCGTTTCACTGCCGTGTTCGGAATGAGAACGGGTGGTGCCACAGCGCCAAATCACCAGAACATAGGATTCAATTTCCCCATACCTCAAAGTAATGCAAACAATATTGATGCAAATAACATAATAGCGACTCACAGAGTTCCTGATGAGATCGACGGATTAGTACGTCACGGCTCAACACCTTACGATGCTTACACCTAACGCCTATCAACGTGATCATCTCTCACGGGTCTCAACGATACCTAATCTTGGGGCCGGCTTCCTGCTTATATGCTTTCAGCAGTTATCCGATCCGAACTTAGCTGCCCTGCGGTGCCGTTGGCACGACAGCAGGTAGACCAGAGGTTCGTTCAACTCGGTCCTCTCGTACTAGAGTCAAATCCCCTCAAGTATCAACGACTGCAGTAGATAGGAGACCAACCTGTCTCACGCTTGTTATCACGAATTACTCCGTGCAATGGACTATAGCTTAATCACAGTCTTTAAAGTCAAAAGTCCTTAAAGTCCGGATCGTCGATGTTTAGTCTCTACGGGCAATTACGAATTACTTCATAATATTCCCTCGGAATCCCCCGCTTATCTGACGGGATCCTCCGATATTAATCGACTTCATCACTACACTTAAGTGTAGTGACCGCCGTGGTTGATTGATCATTCCTTTCTATTCTTCACAATTTATTAAAGTGATTTTTAGATCACAGATAATTAATTATTCATTTTAAACGAAAAATTCTCGAAGTGATTCAGACTGTCAAATATTCAATTTGAACAGTACTAATACTTCATGTTTTTCCCTATCTGAGTGCTTTAAACTCAAATATATAGACAACATTCCGATATGTCAGATCCCGTTCAAACATTAAATGCTTGACGGTCTGAACCCAGCTCGCGTACCACTTTAATTGGCGAACAGCCAAACCTTTGGGAGCTTCTCCACCCCCAGGATGTGGTGAGCCGACATCGAGGTGCCGAACTCCGCCGTCGATATGAACTCTTAGGCGGAACTAGCCTGTTATCCCTAGAGTAGCTTTTGTCCGATAATCTTCCCCAGCATCTAATGCCTAGGGTCGGTTCACTTGGCTCCGCTTTCGCGTCTGCTTGACACGTACGTCTCGCAGTCAGGCCAGCTTGTGCCCATACACTATCGCCACGGTTTCCATTCGCGGCTAGCTGACCTTAATAGGCTCCTCCGTTACTCTTTAGGAGGATAGCGCCCCACTAAAACTGTCCATCATATACTGTCTCCCGACGTTTATACCGTCGAGGTTAGAACATACAAAATTCAAGAAAGGTGTTTCATCGACGGATCCATATCACCCGAAAGCGACACTTCAAATCCTACCTTCTACGCTACGCATGAATCACGTATGGTCAATACAAAATTACAGTAAAGCTTCTAGGGTCTTTTCGTCTAACTGCAGTTAACCGGCATCTTCACCGGTACTGTATTTTCACCGAGCAAGTCTCCGAGACAGTTCTCCAGTCATTACACTATTCAACGCGTCAGAACTTACCTGACAAGGAATTGCGCTACCTTAGGATCGTTATAGTTACGACCGACATTCACCAGGGCTTATATCAGTCACCATATAATCTTGCGACTATACAACGCCGATATTTGACCTTCTGGCATTGGTCAAGTGTCACCCCCTATACATCCTCTTGCGAGTTCGCAGGGAGCTGTGTTTTTGTTAAACAGTTGCCAGAGATACTTTAGCTGCGGCCCCTTTAGTTAAAAAAGGGCAAGCCTTATTCCGAAGTTACGGCTGCTTTTTTGCCGAGTTCCTTGGAGACCTCTCACTCGTTCGCCTAGGTCTACTCGACCTAACCACCTGTGTCGGTTTGCGGTACGGATTACGTGAAATTATGCTTAGAAAATTTTCTTGAAAGCGTGCTTTATCCTATTTTACCTTGCGGCATTTTCACTCTACTTGGTAACCATATTAAAATGAGCGTCCTATTTACTGGACACGACCTTATAGCATGAACGTTAAATCCAATTATACGCAGGATATACTACGCTTCGTCCTTCCATCGCATTTCACGCAAGTTACGGAATATTAACCGTATATCCATCGGGTGCGGTTTTCACCATCCCCTTAGGACCGACTAACCCTTGGCTGATATACATTGCCAAGGAAACCTTGGTTTTTCGGCGTGCGGGAATCTCACCCGCATTGCGGTTACTTGTACCAACATTCTTACTTCGCAACGCTCCAGTGTGGGTCACCCCTTCACCTTCATCGCGATGCGAATACTCTCCTACCACTCAATACTTCCCGAAGGAAATATCAAATCCTCAGTTTCGGTACGACATTTGAGCCCCGATTATCTGCGGCGCGAAAATTCTCGATGAGTGAGCTGTTACGCTTTCTTTGAATGATGGCTGCTTCTAAGCCAACATCCTCATTGTCAAAGAATTTTCACTACCTTAAGCACACTTAATGTCGATTTAGGGACCTTAAATTGAGATGCGGGCTGTTTCCCTTTTGTCCAATGGAGCTTAGCCCCCACAGACTAACTGCCGGATAATTGACCTTACGTATTCGGAGTTTGATAGGTCTCGTGAGATTTCTCCCGTTCGAGACCTTCCAGTGCTCTACCCCGTAAGGGTACGTCCGACGCAAACCCAAAAGTTCTTTCGGAGAGAACCAGCTATTACCAGATTCGATTAGCTTATCACTCCTTACCACACGTCATCCGAGAGTTTTGCACGGCTCACCGGTTCGGGCCTCCATCC